>JASJDS010000093.1 GCA_030065055.1 Calothrix sp. MO_192.B10 | reverse complement strand
ACTTAACTTTTCGTAGGTTGGGTTGAACGAAACCAAACCCAACAGCAAGTAGGTTTTTGTTGGGTTACTCTGCGAGAAGCCCCTGAGTCGCTTTCGCGACACGCTGCGCGGTAAGCGGAGCTATGCCGCAGGCTTTACGGGTCTACGTTCCTCAAACGCCACTTCTCTCAACGCGGGGCTCGCGTAGCGTATCCGCAGGATTCACCCGCGCACAAGAGTGGCTCCCCAACCTACAATCATTAATCCGTTTATAGTATAAGCAGTACTTTTTGGAGCAGGGTAAAATCCTCGTTGCAAAACGTAGTTATAAATTTTAAATTCGCTCATTGTAAATTCTAGATTCTTTCAATGTATCATTTTCATGGCATTTTTGGAGTGAAAAATTATGCTGAAAAAATGATTGTTTGGATACACTTTACAACAAGTAAATATATTCTTTACTACAACTTTAAAGAAAAATTCCAGGCATAATAAGAACAGAAATAAATGCAGATGATTTGTGCTCGGAGATAACTCATGGTTGCAATCTCAGAGAACGCCCAGCGTCGGTTGACTATCCAAACTGTCGAAATTGCTCCCAATACAACGGCGATTCGCTCTCTGGATTGGGACCGCGATCGCTTTGATATAGAATTCGGATTACAAAATGGTACAACCTATAACTCATATCTAATCAAAGGTGAGAAAATTGTTTTGGTGGATACCTCCCACCAAAAGTTTCGGGATCTATACTTAAACACTCTCAAAAGCTTGGTTAACCCCAAGGCAATTGACTATATAATTGTTAGCCACACAGAACCAGACCACAGTGGTTTAGTTGAAGATGTTCTCCAGTTAGCTCCCAGAGCTACGGTGTTAGCCTCCAAAATTGCTTTACAATTTTTGGAAAACTTGGTACAAGCTACATTTATAGTGTAAAGTAAATATAGTTGCGATCGCAAAGCTGATTGACTATGGGTTCTGAGGATTTTGAGTCTTGGGGTTATGCGAGGGTCTCAAGTGATGAGCAAGCACAGGACACAGATGCACTTCTCAAGCAAATGCAGAGGTTGAGAGATGCTGGTGTTGGTAAAATATTTTTCGATATTGACAAACGCACTAAGCATGACCGTAAGGGCTTGCTTAATTTGATTAAAGCAGTCCAGGAGCTTCCAGTTAACCACAATATTAAATTCTTAACATTTACTCGCTTAGATAGAGTTGCAGCATCACAAGTAATCTTTTACCAACTTATCAGCGAGCTACAAAAGAAAAACATTAAACCAGTTGCTCTTGATGATCCGTTCGATTTGGATTCAGTTGGAGGGGAATTGACAGTTGATATTCGCTTAGATGTAGCTAAGCATGAGGTGAAAATGCTGGGCTTACGAATTCGTAAGGAGCGGGAACTTCGGCGCAAAGCCAAGAAAAGTAATTTTTATGCACCATTTGGTTATAAAATAGAAGAGGACAAATACGTTTTTAATCATGACCCATGTATTTGTTTAATTGATAATCAGCAAGAGTTATCGGTAGTTGAAGTTGCACAATTTATATTGAAAATATTTTATCAGGTTGGTAGCTGTACGCGAACTGCTAAAAAACTAAATGAGTTATTTGGTATTAGCTCAAAATGTTCTCAAAAATATGTGGGTAAATCGGGTAATTACTTGATTGATGAAGATGACAAGCTCACCCAAAAAACATTAAATAAAAAAGTAGATAACAAGTCTAATGCTGGGCTGCGTTACCCATACTCTGGTCTGAGATGGACTACAACTGGTATTCGAGATTGGTTAACGAATCCCGTGCTAGCTGGTGGTACTCCCTATGACACACTGAAAGAAAATGGTACTAAAAAATCTTTTGATGATATTAAAGTTTTTTGGAATACCCATGACGACCGAACATTAATTACATTTCAACAACACCAACAAATTAAAGACATTATCCGTAGTAACAGAAAGAATGCTTGGGCATCTCATGGCGATGGCGATCCGCAAAAACTGAATATTTTTCAAGGTTTGATATGCTGTGCCAAGTGTAATGCTAAATTTGTCAAAGTTGCTACCTACCAATCAAAAAAAGATCGCAGATTGAAATCATATTATCAATGCACCTACTATCTCAAAACTGGTATGTGCCAACATAAAAAAGCAATCACTAATTTTGACTTAGAAGAGCAAATTATTGAGTGTTTAGTCCAGGAAGCAGAACGCCTCTCTGTATTGGGAGAACAAACCAACAATAGTGTAACAGAAAGTAAGGAATTACTGGAGTTGCGATCGCAACTCCAAACCCTTGAATCTATCCCTGGTAATAACCCCGCCATCGAAACTGCCAAAGAGGAGTTACGCTTACAAATTGCTGAGTTGCTCGATACTGGGGAACAAAACAACCAAGCCCAGCTAATCAACCGAGAAAGGATTATATCCGCCTTCAGCAGTCGAGATTTTTGGCAAAGCATACAAAATCCTGTAGATAAAAAACGACTGCTGCGAGAGTGCATTATTTGCGCGGTTGTGGATGAGGGGAAAGTGGTAGATGTGAAACTGCGGATTTAGTTGACCAAAAAATAGACTGGATACAAGCCCCCGGATTTATCCGTGGAGAGGAAAAATGTTTTCCTTATTTCATTAGCCCTTCGATTCATCGATGGGGTATTACTTTTGACTTTTGACTTTTGACTTTTGACTTTTGACTTCCGCGAAGCGGTTGACATGGAGATTGATTTGGGTGCGGAGAAAATTATTGCAGCAGAACGGGGAGAAGACAAAATAGCTGTTGAGATCAAAAGTTTTATTGGTACGTCAAATATTTCTGAGTTTCATACTGCTGTAGGGCAATTTATGAACTACAGAGTGGCTTTGGAAGAACAGCAACCAGAGCGTATTTTATATCTAGCAGTTCCCATCGGCGTATATCGCAAGTTTTTTCAGCTTCCCTTTGTCCAAACCGTTATTCAACGTTTTGATATTACCTTAATTGTTTACGATCCAGTTGAGGAGGTAATTTTAGAATGGAAAAACTAGAAACTTACCGCACCTACATTAAGCAATTATTAAGTGATTATGCCAGTGTTAGTCCGTCCGATGGTGAGATGGAAACAGAAGTAATTTTTGATACAGAACGCGATCGCTACCAAGTTGTTCGCACGGGATGGAAGAATCGATACCCAATGTATGGGTGTGTTCTGCATTTGGATATTAAAGGTGGAAAAATTTGGATACACCATGATGGTACGGAGATAGGTATTGCTGATGAGTTGGTGAATTTGGGTGTTCCAAAATCAGATATTGTTTTGGCGTTTCATGAGCCTTTGGTGAGGCAATATACTGGGTTTGCCGTGGGTTAATTATTTGCGTGAGCCTATGATAAATAAGGGATTTTGCGAACATTCCCACCTGGAAATAAATTTCAAGGGTAATAAACCAAGCACGTTTCAATGTGCTGTTAGCGAAGCTTGTCCGTAGCACATAATATGATGTCCGGCAAATTACCCATAATATGTCATTGCGAGTGGAACGAAGTGAAACGACGCAATCCCAAAGTCTTTGAGATTGCTTCCCGACCGTCGCAATGACGTTTATTTAAACGGACATCATATAAGTCGTTCCCAGTCTGATTTATCAGACTTTGTCTTTGAGCCTGGGAATTCATTCCTAGGCGGACATTTGGGCTAATTGAGAATGGTGCAAGTTATGAGATACAATAAACAAGCGATCGCACTAAGTACAGTATTTCTGGCATTTTGTTAAGAATTATATTGCCTGGATTGATTGTGGGGTAAGTATTTGGTAGGTTTATACATGAAAAGTGTATCGAGCGATCGACACCACTCCCCCGAACCTTGAAAACCGCATAATTCCGTTGATTGGTGTCGATGCCTTACGTGGCAAGGTTTCCAGGCTGCAAAATCGACTATTTTTTGGTCAATTTTTACCGATTTTTTGACTGGTGTCGATTGGGGTATCTCAAATCCTGTCTGGGTAAGGGTTCTGTAAGTGAACTCTTGACAAACCAATTCCCCTCAACGGGGACGGAAACTATTAACATTAACAGACAGAGCCAAACCTAAGCTTGACAAACCAATTCCCCTCAACGGGGACGGAAACTTTTACTTTTGCGTTTTCGGTAAATAAAAATTCTTGACAAACCAATTCCCCTCAACGGGGACGGAAACCTTAGACATACCTTCCGAAGATCTTCTCCGATACTTGACAAACCAATTCCCCTCAACGGGGACGGAAACAAGTTGCATCCTCATGATAACAGTCTGCCCTCACTACTTCTTGACAAACCAATTCCCCTCAACGGGGACGGAAACGATCGGGTGGGTTGTCCCGACCAATATTGTTTTCTTCTTGACAAACCAATTCCCCTCAACGGGGACGGAAACCATCAACACGATTAGCCCAGAAGGCTATGTTGTTCAAGTCTTGACAAACCAATTCCCCTCAACGGGGACGGAAACACCAGTAGTCAAAGCGTACTGGAACCATTTCTCCAACTTGACAAACCAATTCCCCTCAACGGGGACGGAAACATTAGCACACCCTTGTGCATTCGCTTCACCAAGCACCTTGACAAACCAATTACCCTCAACGGGGATGGAAACTCTAGATTCGACAATCTGAATAATTATCATATCACCTTGACAAACCAATTACCCTCAACGGGGACGGAAACTCTGTTTGGAGGGCTTACTTTGCCCCATGTGATAATTACTTGACAAACCAATTACCCTCAACGGGGACTGAAACGAAGCACCGAGTTCAAGGGCGCACGCAATGCGCCCCTACAAACTTGACAAACCACTTCCCCTCAACGAGTAATTTAATGCATGTTATTAGCCGCAGGATTTTGCGGGAGTTTTGTGAAGTACACGCCAATTCCTGCGACGCGCTTTATGATTGGGATAGGGTTGCGACTAAAGCCGAATGGAAAAACCTGGTTGAAGTTCAGACAACTTAGCCAAAAGCAGAAGCTGTTGCTAACTTTACTGTGTTTAATATTAAAGGAAACAACTACCGCCTAATTGTTGATATTGTTTACGAAGCACAAAGAATCTATATTAAATATGTTCTAACCCATGCCGAGTATGATAGGGATAAATGGAAAAATGACCCGTACTTTTAATCCTCAATCCTACGGTAAATTGCTAGCCAAATATCAACCAAAAACAATTACTACCGAAGAAGAAAACGAACAAGCTATTAAATTAGCCCAAAACTTAGAACATCGCCCCAATCGTACACCAGAAGAAAAGATGCTTTTGGAACTATTGGTGACATTAATTGAGAAATTTGAAGAAACCAATTATCCAATTCCCCAAGGTAAACCAAATTCGATGCTAATGCATCTGATGGACGCACGGGATACTACTCCTGAAGCATTAGCCAATGTAATTGGTTCCTCGGAGATTGTACGGGAAATTATCAACGGTACTCGCAGTATGAGCGAGACAGAAGCAGAAAAACTTGCAGAATTTTTTCACGTAGATGCCAGTTTGTTTGTATATAAATGAGGATAAGGTGGGCATTGCCCACCTTTTTATCAGTAATCGACTCTCGTGCCAAGGCTCTGCCTTGGTGCCTGTGACGGGAGGCTCTGCCTCGATTTGGAGGCGGAGCCTCCAATCCCATGTTCCTTGCCAGAGACAAGGAACAAGTCATGTCACAGATGTGGGATGAATATTTATCCTGGAGGGGGCACAAAAATCTCACAACCAAGCATGAAAATGCTTTGTGACTCACTCCTCAAGTTAGCACGCAATGCGCCCCTACTCGGCGCTGATTAACTATTTTCAAGTTACTCCCACTCTGCTCCAAGCCGCGCTTCGCGCGTCTACATGGACAATATTTTGTCCACAACCAAGGATGAAAATAATTCCCTCACTCTGGGCGGGGAAACCCCGCCCCTACTCCGCGCCTCCTAACTATTTTCAAGCTAGCCCCCCACGAGAAAATCTCACAACCAAGCATAAAAATATCTTGAGTGCGGCTCCCACTCCTAAGCTGTCAACCATCAACTAACAACTAACAACTAACAACTAACAACTAACAACTAACAACTAACAACCATTTTCAAGACAGGGGAGTTTTTCTCTGGTGAAATTAAAGTAATGTGTTCGGGAGTGAAGTTTTGCAATACTCGTATGCTCTGGGTATGGAAATAAACCTAGAATAATGGAGGGAATCTACACTTTCCATCAAAAATTGGTGTTTCATTAATCTACCAATGGAAAGATGAAAAATCGTGACAATAAATCCAATCGTGTGAAAAAACCTCTGGTTTTAGCAATACACACCGCAGTTGTGGGCAGGGTGAGGTATAAAGTCGATGGACTTCGTAATTCAGATACTCTAAAAATATTGTTGGAGTTAAGACTTAATGCGGAGAGATATATTACCAAAGTCCACGCCAATACGTTGACTGGTAATGTACTTGTCATTTTCTCCTCGGATTACAGAGTTAATGATATTTCCTGCCTCATTGAAGCCATAGTAATAGAACATAGAAGCAAACTTTACAAATCCCTCAATGGGAAAAATCGATCTCTAACCCATGAAAAATTAAGCAAACCAGTTATCTATGTGCAAACCCTAAATTCTGATGTTCGGGAGCAAAAGATTAAACCCTGGCATATTCACGAAGCTGACTGGGTAATTGCTAATTTTCAGACATCACAGGAGTCGGGACTATCTCACCAATCTGTACAAACTAAGTTGCAGCAATATGGAGCCAATATCCTTCCCCAGGCGGCTTCCCGTTCGCGCCTGAGTATGTTTGTTGAGCAGTTCCAATCCCTGCCTGTGGGGTTGCTAACCTTAGCTGCGGGGCTTTCGGTGGCCACTGGAGGGGTAATCGATGCTGTGGTGATTATGGGGGTGGTAACAATCAATGCCATCATTGGTTATGCCACAGAAAGCCATTCGGAAAACATTATTCATTCACTCCAAACTTTGGTCAGACCATCTGCAATGGTGGTGAGAAATGGCAATTTGCAGGAAATCAGTGCCCAAGAGATTGTTCCGGGAGATGTGATAGTTCTCAAGCCCGGTAGTTATGTGCCAGCTGATGCCAGACTAATTGAAGCACGTCATTTGAATATTGATGAATCTGCCCTGACTGGTGAAAGTATGCCCGTCACGAAAACCCCAACCGTGCTGCATACTGAGAATATTCCCCTTGGCGATCGCACAAATATGGTATACATGGGCACATTAGTCACTGGGGGGCAAGGGTTAGCCATAGTTGTGGCCACGGGGAAATATACGGAAATGGGTAAAATCCAAGCAATGGTGGGTGAAGCCATTTTGCCCCAAACCCCGATGCAGAAACAACTCGACCAAGCGGGTAGTCAACTCGTGTTTGTCTCCAGTGCTGTGTGTGCCGTTGTCTTTGGTGTGGGACTGTTGCGGGGATATGGTTGGCTGGAAATGATGAAGTCATCCATATCTTTGGCAGTGGCGGCGGTTCCCGAAGGACTACCAACAGTGGCTACCACCACCCTTGCCCTGGGGATCGCCAAAATGAGGAAAGATAAAGTCCTGATCCGTCGTCTGGATGCGGTGGAAACCCTTGGCTCCATCCAGACTATCTGCATGGATAAAACTGGAACCATCACGGCAAACCAAATGTCAGTGGTGGAGCTATGTGTGGATAACAAGCGAATTGAGGTTGATTCGGGTAAATTCATTGCCGGGGAAGAATTGCTCAACCCTTACCAGAGCGATCCCCTGTTAAAAACAATCCACATATTGGTGTTATGCAATGAGAGCCAATTAAATGGTAAAGATGGGGATTACGTACTCAGAGGTTCCGGCACGGAAAATGCCCTCGTCTATTTGGGCATCGATTGCGGAGTAGATGTCAACTGCGTGAGAGAAAATTATCCATTATTAAAAATAAATCAACGCTCTCAAGACCGCAACTATATGACCTCCCTCCATTCAACTGCCGATGGTCGTAATCTAATTGCACTCAAGGGTAGCCCTTCGGAGGTTTTAGCTCTGTGCAGTTGGCGAATCCAAGACGAGCAAACAGTCAGTCTCACAGATGCAGATCGGCAGGCGATCGAAATGGAAAACGATCGCATGGCAGGTAATGGACTGCGGGTACTGGCAGCAGCTTATTTAATAGACGAACCAGAAAACATCGGCGATCACTTCATCTGGCTTGGTTTGGTGGGCATGGCAGATCCGATCCGCAATGGGGTGAAACAGCTAATAGGTAATTTCCATCACGCCGGGATCAATACGGTAATGATTACTGGGGATCAAAGTCCCACCGCCTACGCCATCGGTAAGAAGTTGAACCTGAGTAACGGGGGGCAGATGGAAATCCTCGACTCAACCCATCTCAACGATCTCGAACCCAACGTAATGCAAGCATTATGCGATCGCGTTCAGGTTTTTGCCCGCATCAGTCCTGCTAATAAATTACAAATCGTCCAGGCATTCCAGGGTAGCAGTAAAATTGTTGCCATGACCGGAGATGGAATTAACGATGCCCCAGCCCTGAAAGCTGCTAATGTTGGGGTGGCAATGGGACATACGGGAACGGATGTTGCCCGTGAGGTGGCAGATGTAGTTTTAGAAGATGACAATCTGGAAACCATGATTGTTGCTGTCAGTCGCGGACGCACAATCTATAACAACATTAGAAAATCCGTCCATTTCTTGCTATCCACCAACACTAGCGAGATTATGGTCATGTTAGCTGCCACATCTGCCGGTATTGGTCAGCCCCTCAACGCCATGCAACTTTTGTGGCTGAACCTAGTAACTGACATTTTCCCCGGACTCGCCCTGGCTTTGGAACCACCAGAACCAGACGTATTGAGTCAGGCTCCCCGCGATCCCGAAGAACCGATTATTCAGAGAGCGGATCTCAAGAGAATTGTCCGGGAGTCAACTATATTGTCTGCCAGTTCCTTGGCAGCATACGGTTACGGCATTAACCGATATGGCATTGGTCCCCAAGCAAGTACTATCGGTTTTATGAGCTTAACATCAGCGCAGTTGTTACACGCATTGAGTTGTCGTTCTAAAACACACAGCATCTTTAGTAGAAATCAACTACCACCTAACCACTACTTAACTTATGCCCTTGGTGGTTCCTTTGCCCTCCAGATATTAGCTGCCATTGTTCCAGGCTTGAAAGGTCTGCTACAAGTAACACCCATTAATCTCTTGGATGGCGCTGTAATTACTACCAGTGCTGTTCTCCCCTTGTTAGCAAATGAAGGGGTGAAGACATTTAACAATAGGACACGGGGTATAGAACCAATAAAAAATGATACCCAATCTAAAATTGACCATTAATTCCTTAATGGTACACTAGCGCAACAGTGCGTCAGCACTTCCCAGATGTATCTGTGGAATCAATTCTAAAATCCAAAATCCAAAATCCAAAATCCAAAATTGAATGACATCCTCCCCAATCCGCCTCAAGGCTGAGACTGGGTCTTTTGGAGGTTAAGATGAAAAAAGACTTTATGTTTACATCCGAGTCTGTCACGGAAGGACACCCGGATAAACTTTGTGATCAAATCAGTGATGCAATTGTGGATAAATTTCTGCAAAGAGATCCATATTCCCGGGTAATTGCAGAATGTGCGGTATCCACAGCGATTATCTTTATCTCTGCCCGTTTTGAATCCGATGCGGTGATAGATTTTACCAAAATAGCGAGACAAATGATCAAACAAGTTGGCTATCGCGGTTCTGATTTTAATGGCAAAACCGCTAGTATTGTCACTAGCCTTAAGGAATTGCCACCCAGGGACAATCGCTATTGGGATGAAAAAAATCTCTCAGAAGCAGAGATAGAAAAAATACCAGTCAACGATCAAGTGAATGTGTTTGGTTTTGCCTGCAATCAAACCCCTGGCTTGATACCCCTGCCTATTTGGCTAGCACACAAGCTAGCAAAACGACTGAACGCTGTGAGAAAAGACAATATTATACCATATCTTGCACCAGATGGTAAAACTCAAGTAGGGGTAGAATATCGCGATCGCCAACCCTATAGAATCCATAGTATCACAGTCCTGGCGAGTCAGAACAAGCAATCAAGCTCCCAGATAGTCAGTACCAAGCGATTACAGGAGGATATTAGGGGAGCGATCGTTGATTTTGTCTTTGCAGATGAAATTATCAAACCAGATGAAAATACCAGAATATTTATTGACTCTGACGATCCCTTTGCCATTGGTGGTCCAGCCGTCCATTCCGGGCTAACAGGGAGAAAGAATGCCATTGATACCTACGGAGAATATTCTCGCCATAGCGGTGCTGCTTTGAGTGGCAAAGATCCCACACGGATAGATAGGGTAGGAGCCTATGTCGCCCGTTACGCTGCTAAAAATGTGGTAGCAGCAGGTCTGGCGGAAAAATGTGAGGTGCTTTTGAGTTACTCCATTGGCCTTTCTCGACCTGTAAGTATCCTGGTAGAAACCTTTGGTACTGGTAAAATCCCTGATCAAGAAATTACCGCACTTCTGGAGAAGCATTTTGATTTTCGCCTTGCAGGAATCATCCGTGAATTTGACCTGAGATTATTACCTACAATTGTTAAAGGAGGCTTTTATAAAAAACTAGCTATTTACGGTCATATGGGCAGGGTGGATCTGGAAATTGTCCCCTGGGAAAAAACAGATAAAGTTCCTATTTTGCAGAGTGAATTCTAACTGGAAAATGGTTGTTAGTTGTTAGTTGTTAGTTGTTAGATGTTAGTTGACAGTTGACAGCTTAGGTGTGGGAGTTGCACTTGAGATATATTTTCATCCTTGGTTATAGGATTTTCTCGTGGGAGACTAACTAGAAAATAGTTAGGAGGCGCGGAGTTTGTAGGGGCGCATTGCGTGCGCCCTTGAAAAATTAGTCACAAAGCATTTTCAGATCCTTGGTTGTGAGATTTTCCCGTGGGAGACTAACTCGAAAATAGTTAGGAGGCGCGGAGTTTGTAGGGGCGCATTGCGTGCGCCCTTGAAGAATTAGTCACAAAGCATTTTCAGATCCTTGGTTGTGAGATTTTTCCGTAGGGGACTAGCTTGAAAATACTAAGTTAATCCCCTATCAATTTCTTTGAGGAGATTTTTAAGTTTTGGCTGCCTTTTTTGCTGACTCTACCCAACTATCAAAGAGTTCCTGATTTTTCTGCACCCATTCTTCGGCATGGCGGCGAATATCTTTTGGGGTATTTTCACCATTTTTTACCAGTTTTTGTTGAGCATTCACATCCTCAATAGGAATCGTCGTCAACTCAAACAAGCGTTTGGCAGCTGGATTGGCTACTAAAAATTTCTTGTTTGCTATTACCCGAACTTGATCAACAGCAATACCCAGATTTTTCCCATTAATAGTAGTATCTTTTTCTGTGAATTTTCCCTGTTCTTTAGGCAGTGAAGTAAAAGGAACCTCTAATCTAATTGTATCTTCTCCTGGCTTTAATGCTGTCACTGACCAGTGGGGAATATAGCTATAAAATAAAATAGGATTTCCTTGTTGATACCGAGCCAATGCACCTGCCAAGAGAACATCATAGTTGCCTTGGTCATGTTCAACGGTATCGCGCAATTTGTAAGCATCCAGGTGATGTTCAATTACCAACTCACACCCCCAACCTGGATTACAACCAGTTAAATTGGCTTTGCCATCCCCATCAGAGTCAAAAAGTTTGGCAATGTTGGGGTCTTTTAGTTGTGCCAAATTAGTAATTTTATATTGTTCGGCAGTTTTTTTATCAATCTGATAGCTTTGCAAAGCATCAGCAAGAATTATCCCCACACGTTCTAATTTTTTGTCACCACCGTTTTGTAAAAAGAATTTGGTGTGTAACTTTTCCCAATGAACACTGTAGAAATCTAAGTCTCCAGTACTGACAGAAATGTGTGCCAGGGGAATACTAAGTTGTTTTACTGCTGCAGGTTGATAACCAATCTTTTGCAAACCAATATTGATGATTTCGGAAACAAATAATGCATAGGTTGAAACGGAGGCTCCAGAACTGACCTTCACTCCTTTACCTAAGATAGCTTTTCCTGCCGTCGATTGACTCCCATTTGGGTTCTGTTTTTCACAGGCGATTAAACTGACGAATAAAGCTGCTACTAAGCTAATACAAGCAAATATATAGATTTTTCTGGTGGTCATTACTTTGATTCTATTTGATTAATGGTATAGCTTGCGCTGACTTGTCAGTTTGACCGAAAAATAAACTGGATACAAGCCCCCGGATTTATCCGTGGAGAGTCAAAAATGTTTTCCTTGTTCTCATTAGCCCTTCGATTCATCGATGGGGTAACTGATAACTGATAACTGATAACTGATAACTGAAATGACAGCCCGTAGCTACCTAAGTAAAGTTTATAGCTAAAGGATTATACCGATTTAATAAACGATCGCAACACATCCCTCGGTAGAGACGTAGCATTGCTACCTCTCTACAATAATCTATTTGTCCCATTCTTTTTTGAAATTGGTATTAGAACTCTCCGGAATCGCCTCCTCAAGTTTTGCCAACATAAGCTGAGGAATTGTAGGGTTCCAATTGCACCTTCACGGGTTTGATATGCCAAATATCCTGACAATACTCCCTAATTGTCCGGTCTGAGGAAAATTTACCCATCCGTGCTACATTCAGAATCGACATTTGAGTCCATTTATTGGTATCGCGGTAAGCTTGGCTGACTCGTTGCTGACAATCAACATATGATTGGTAGTCAGCAATCACCATGTATTTATCTTTGATCAGTAGGGACTCGACAATGGGTCGAAATAAATCCGGTTGAGAGGCCCAAAAATAACCGGAGGCGATCCGATCTATCACTAGGCGCAGTTCTGGATTAGTGTTGTAGTAATCCCAAGGATTGTAGCTTTGAGCTTTTAAGTGCAAAACTTCTGATGCCGTTAGTCCAAACAGGAAAAAGTTTTCTGCCCCTACCTGTTGTTGAATCTCAATATTTGCCCCGTCTAAGGTGCCAATGGTAAGGGCACCATTCATGGCTAACTTCATATTACCCGTACCAGAGGCTTCCTTTCCAGCAGTGGAAATTTGTTCTGAGATTTCAGCCGCAGGACAGATGCGTTGTGCCAGGGATACACAGTAGTTCCTCAAGAATACAACTTTTAGGCGAGAACCCACATCCGGATCGTTGTTGACTACTTCGGCGACTGCATGGATGAATTTAATTACCAGCTTTGCCATAAAATAACCTGGTGCTGCCTTACCAGCGAAGATAAAAGTCCGGGGTAAAATTTCAATTGCCGGATTTTGTTTAATGCGGTTGTATAGGGTAATAATGTGCAACAGATGCAAAATTTGACGTTTGTACTCATGGACGCGCTTCACCTGAACATCAAATAGGGAATCTGCATCCACCTCAATCCCGTTTTCATGTAAGATATACTCTGCCAGGTCATGCTTATTTTCATGTTTGATTTGCCGCCATGCCTGACAAAATTCCTCATCTTCGGTAAAAGCTTCTAGGTGAGTGAGTTCCTCTAAATCTTTAATCCACCCCTTACCGATGCGTTCGGTAATCAACAACGCTAGCTTCGGATTACTCAGCAATAGCCAGCGACGGGGACTAACTCCGTTAGTCTTGTTGCGAAATTTTTGTGGATAGAGGTGATAAAAATCTGGGAATACCTGTTCCTGGAGTAACTTGGTGTGCAGCTGTGCTACCCCATTAATGGCGTGACTACCCAGACAAGCTAAATGTGCCATGCGGACTTGTTTTTCTGCTCCCTCCTGAATCAGCGACAATCGCGCCACCCTTGCCACATCACCGGGATACCTACTCCACACCCCTTCCAAAAACCGATGGTTGATTTCGTAAATAATCTCCAAATGCCTGGGCAAAAGCCGATCAAATAAGCTGACTGACCATTGCTCTAATGCCTCTGGCAATAAGGTATGGTTAGTATAAGCACAACAATTCTGCGTAATTGACCATGCCCTCTCCCAATCCAACTGGTGTTCATCCACCAGCAACCGCATTAACTCCACAACGGCTAAGGAAGGGTGGGTGTCATTGATGTGGATGGCAACGTGGCGCTCAAAGTCGTCAAAATTATCGTGGCTAAACAGGTAGAGGCGAATTATGTCTTGCAGGGAACAAGACACAAAAAAGTATTGTTGCTCTAACCGCAGTTCTCGCCCCTGGGGTGTATTATCATTGGGATACAGGACTTTGGAAATATTTTCTGAGAAAGTTTTATTGGCGACAGCATGGGTGTAGTCACCAGCATTAAAAACCTGGAAATTAAATTCCTCACTGGCTCTGGCACTCCACAGACGCAGTGTATTTACGGTATTCGTATTGTATCCAGGTATCAGAACATCATAGGGTGTTCCCAAAACTTTACGTTGGGGAATCCAATTTACTTGGTAGCGTCCATTCTCGTCTGTATAAGCTTGGGTATGTCCCCCTAGCTTCACTTCTACCACATACTCCGGTCGGGGAATTTCCCAGGGATTACCGAAGCGCAACCATTTGTCAGGACGCTCTACCTGCCACCCATCCTGGATTTTCTGGTCAAAAATGCCGAATTCATAGCGAATGCCGTAAGCGATCGCCGGAAATTCTAAAGTAGCTAAGGAGTCGATAAAACAGGCTGCTAAACGTCCCAAACCACCATTGCCCAATCCCGGTTCCTCCTCTTGCTCCATTAAGTCATACAGGTCTAACCCCAATTCCTGTAATGCCTGGTATGCCCGATCCCACAGTCCAATACTCACCAGGTTTTTCCGCAGGTGGCGACCCTTGAGATATTCCACACAGAGATAACAGACAACCTTGACATCTTTGGCAAAGTATGTATGCTGGGTCTTCATCCACCGGGACAGCAGCCGATCCCGTACCGTGTAAGCCAGTGCCATATAGTAGTCATGGGGTGTAGCCAAGAATTCATCCTTTCCCTGGATGTAAAATAGGTTATCCATAATCGCCCGCTTCAGAGTTTCCACACTCATACCCGTGCGATCGTCCTCTACCTGAATTTTGGCATGGGGTGTGCGGTGAACGTGTTTCTTTGCCTGAACCGAATGATGATGCTGTCTGTGGAGTTTGTCGTTAGTTGGCTGAGGATTGGTATTTTTCATAGTTTCAATTCCAGTTCTGGGGTAATTCTGCTCCTGGAAATCCAATATATTTTTTTACCTGTACCATTGCGTAGCTACCAGCAACTAACTCATATCTCTTCAGAAATTGCGATCGATGCGGTATATAGGAATCCGACTTGAGTCTTGCTAGGTATACTGATAACCAAAATCTTGGATACCAAGCTTTTAGTCAGCTTGATACTTAAAAAATCAAATGGGCTTATATCAATATAATTTCAAAAAAGGTTAATTAATGGAAACTTTGAGGACAAATGTATACAAAAATTTATCAAAAAATAATGCATTACCAAAAACTATCAACAGGGTTTTATTAACCTTAAAATAATCTTTTTATAACCTGTTTATAACCTGAATTGGATCAAACCAAAATGTTTATCAATATGCTGGAATTTCTATAGGACTCATATTTGATTTTTGAAAAAATCTCAGTACACTTTCTGTTCCCTATTCCCTGTTCCCTGTTCCCTGTTCCCTACTTCCACCAAAAGACTTTTATAGCTAACGCTACGCTACGCGAACAGCAAGCCCTATTTTATTTCTCCTCAAGCAGAACAGGAACTGATAAAAATTACCATTGTTCAAAGGGATATTTTACCAAATTGCTGTTGAAATACTTGGGGTCATCGGAAACTTCTCGATCAATCCAGGTTGGCAGTTCAATCTGTTGTGTTTCCTCACTCAGTTCAACTTCTGCCAATATCAATCCTTTATTGGCACCATCAAACTCATCTATTTCCCAAATCAAACTACCCCACTCTACTCTATATCTAATTTTTTCGATGAGAGGGCGTTGGCATAATATATCAAGCATCACTTGAGCATCTGCAAGAGGAATCGGGTACTCGAACTCTAATCTGGAATATTTAACACTTGGTCCTTTAATGGTTAAATAACCTCTATCTCCTACTATACGAACCCTTACAGTCCCTTGAGCTTGGGTGGAAATGTATCCTTGACGATATAACCTACCCTCAGCCAGTCCTCTCCAACTATCTCCTTTGACTAAAAATTTACGTTCGATTTCTGTGCCCATTTTGATTACAGATATGAAAAGTTTGTAGCCAGTTCTAAGCTATTATTAATTTTTTTCTTTTTCGTTTTGAAATAGTTTGATAAACTCCTTAAAGTAACGTGAGTTCGACGAGTTTTCAACCCTGAAACCTTTGCCTGTATGTAATTTGGTAAATTGTCTGCTCATAAAAACCCAGGACTTATTAAGAATAAAATCAATTATGTTTCAATTAGGTTAATTGTTGACTTTATTTTCAACTATTCGGTAAATGACTCTTCATCTGAATTGCACAAATCTTTTCCACATCAGGGTTTTAGCCTCTTAATTTCGTCGAACTCACATTGATTTTAACTCCTAACACCGAACTCCTAACACCGAACTCAGGTTAAAGTAATATTGCGGCACGTTCTGCCAAACTAGAGCGCTCGCCTTTGGAAAGGGTGATGTGAGCTGCTAAAGGTTCATGCTTAAATTTTTCCACTACATATGTAAGACCATTGCTAGCAGCATCTACATAGGGATTATCAATCTGTTCGGGATCGCCTGTAAGTACTACCTTAGTTCCTTCCCCAGCACGGGTAAGAATTGTCTTCACCTCATGGGGGGAAAGATTTTGAGCTTCATCTACAATCAAAAACTGTTTGGGAATGGTGCGACCCCGGATATAGGTCAAAGGCTCTATTTGTAATAATCCCATTCCCATGAGTTCCTCATGACCTCTTCGCCAGTGTTTGGGTTTGTGGGAGGTATCTTGGGTGCCAAAAATCAGGTCAAAGTTGTCATAAAGGGGTTGCATCCAAGGTGTGAGTTTTTCTCGCACATCCCCAGGTAAATAGCCGATATCCCTACCCATAGGTACTACTGGTCGAGATATGAGTAGGCGATTGTAGAGTCTTTCATCAGCTACTTTATACAGCCCAGAAGCGATCGCTAATAAGGTTTTACCTGTACCTGCTTTCCCTACTAGGGTAACTAAAGAGATGCGATCGCGCAACAAAAAGTCCAGGGCAAATTTTTGTTCCCGGTTACGGGGATTAATCCGCGAGATTCCTCCTTGGGGAATGGGAATCAAAGGGAGTATTTTGCGACTGGTTTCATCGACTACAGCTAAGGCTGTATGGTGGGGATTGGCTATATCAACTAGGGTCAGGGCTTGGTTGGGGAATAACTCCCTATCTAAGGTTATTCCCCCTTTTTGATGAAATAATTCTTCTATCTTTTCCCTATCTACCATCACCTCAACCATACCCGTGTAGAGTTCATCTACATCAACCTTGTCCGCTTCATAATCTGCTGCCGCTAAACTGAGGGCATTAGCTTTAATCCGCAGATTGGTATCTTTGCTGACTAGTACCACGGGACATTTACAATTTTTCTTGGCTTCTAATGCCACTGCGAGAATAGCATTGTCCCCCTTGTCACTTTCCAATTCCACTGGTAATTCTTTGAGTGTTTGGCGATGACACAAAGCCACCCGTAAGGAACCATCCCCATTAATGGCAACACCTTCTGTTAATTGCCCCTGTTGACGCAAATCGTCTAGGATGCGAGATGCTTGACGGGCATTTCTCCCCCTAATTTCTGGCTGCTTTTTGAAACGGTCTAGTTCTTCGATAATGGTGATTGGTAGGACAACATCATTGTCCTCGAATTTGAGCATGGCACTGGGATCGTGCAACAGGACATTGGTATCGAGGACAAAGGTTTTTTTCATGGATTGTTCTTGATGCTACCGAAAGCCAACATCGGATTTGTGAGGTGAGTACTTGTTTAGTTTACTGGCTTTTCAACTAATATCTCCAGCAACTTTACTTTCAAAAGCATCCCAGAATATTTTGTAGTGCAGGCCTCTTCAAGACTCGCTCCCATGCTCCGCGTGGGAGCATAGATTACGAGGCTCTGCCTCAATTCATGATTAAAGGAGGGGGAGCCTCCGAATACCCATTTCCAGCCAGAGACTGGAAACGAGATTTTCAAAGACTTTCCGTGGGTGATGATTTGTTATTTCCCGTGGTAACTTCACAGTATCATTCCGAACATTGCAACGATCGCACCACACCACAACATTAAACTAACAGGTAGACCGACCAAAATTCCAGCGATCGCCCAACCTCTTTGATGAGCTTTAAAATGTTGAATATTGCGCCAGTATCTGCTTTTCCAAGCCCATTCATTACCTTTTGCACCCATAAATATTGCCATTACCCAACCCACATGGGGAATCAAACATAATAATCCCAACCAAACATGATTGGTAAACAGCCATAGCCAAGGCATCAAAAATGCTCCCCAATTCCAGCCCAGAATTTCCTCTGGTACTTTTTCTGATTCGTTAGCTATCCCGCACCCAGAATTATTGATGAATTTTGTTGGCTGTAACCTATAATCGGGGTTTGCCGATTTGACAAGCAAACCAGATTTGAGAGCAGTTAGTGCTTCGTTAGCACTTGTAAAACGATTCTCTGGTGCTGGTTCTATCATTTTTTGCAGCCAGCTAACCAAAGAACTGGAACGAGGGTTTACTTGCTCGGCAAACTGAATCCGCAAATCCTGTTGTGGTAAATCTCCTGGAGGAGTACCCGTTAACAAATGAATTAAGGTTGCTCCCAATGCGTATAAGTCCGATGCTGGTACAGCTTTACCGCCAAATTGTTCCATAGGAGCATAGCCATAGGTACCAACTACGGTAAAAGTGACACCTTCTTTGGCAGCTTTATCTTGAACCGCACCAAAATCAACCAAATGGATTTGATTATCTTCACCCCAGATTAAATTACTCGGTTTAATATCCCTATGTAGTACGGTTGGATTGGAATCATGTAAATAAATCAAAATATTTAACACTTCAACCGCAATTTTCCGAACTTGTTTTTCGGTAAATCTCGTTCTCTGAATTAAACTTTCCTTGAGAGACTCACCTGGTATATACTGCTCTACTAAGCCAAACCAGAGGGTGCGATCGTCTATAGAAAAATAATCTATATATTTGGGAATGCGGGGATAATTTAACTGTTTGAGAATCTGTGCTTCTCTTTCAAAAAGTTTCAAATCTTCCCACTGCACCGTACCACCGAAAGCAAGGAGTTTAACTACAACTTGCTGGTTTTCAGTATCAGCAGCTTGTAAATCCTTTGCCAACCAAGTTTGGCGAATGCCATTATTACCTAGTTGACTTTGGAGTTGATAGCGATTTTCTAAGATTTGCTCTGCTTGCAACATCTGGCACTTTTCCTCACCAGCCCGATTGTTCTAATCTAACTTCAATTACTCGCGATGTCAGATGAGCAAATTAACAGGGTGTAGGGGCTAATTCTTTCCTACACCCCACACCCCACACCCTACAGTTATTAATGTGCCATTTGCGTAAGTCCCATTAATTACCCAACATATAAGAATTTCTTAGGGGAAGTATCGTTTTCCGATCTAGATAACCAATTCCATTTTTCCACAGATAAAGCTAATCTATAATAAATAAGATTAAATAAATATTAATTTTTGCCAATTACATATTGTTATTGGTGATGAGCAAGGATTGCGACGGTGCAACCTGGATTATTTTGCTGCGATTAAAAAGGGGAATTGATGAGTCACTACTTGCTTGAAACAGCTTGGTTAGTACCTTGTTATGCATTAATGGGGGCAATTTTAGCGATTCCCTGGTCACCGGGAATCCTTTACCGCACTGGACCAAGGCCTGCTGGTTATGTTAATTTAATCATGACATTTCTTGCCTTGATTCATGCTGCTTTAGCATTGCCAGCCACTTGGGGACAAGCAGCATCAGAAGTACATATTCCTTGGTTAAGCACTGCGGGTTTAAATCTCACCATAGATATAGAAATATCCTCGGCAAGTATAGGTGCGATGGTGGTAATTTGTGGGTTGAATTTTCTCGCACAAATTTACGCCATTGGCTATATGGAAATGGATTGGGGTTGGGGACGTTTTTATTCTCTATTGGGAATGTTTGAAGCGGGATTGTGTGCCCTGGTTCTATGTAATAATTTGTTCTTTAGTTATGTAATTCTGGAAATTCTCACTTTAGGAACCTACCTGTTAGTTGGGTTGTGGTTTAGTCAATCTTTGGTGGTTACAGGTGCAAGGGATGCTTTTTTAACTAAGCGGGTAGGAGATTTATTTTTATTAATGGGAGTACTGGCAATTTTTCCCCTGGCTGGTACTTGGAATTATACGGAATTAGCAGAATGGGCAACTACTGCGGAGGTAAACCCCACATTAATGACATTGGTGGGTTTAGGATTAATTGCTGGTCCTATGGGTAAATGTGCCCAATTTCCCCTGCATTTATGGTTAGATGAGGCCATGGAAGGACCGGTTCCCAGTACAATTTTGCGGAACTCGGTGGTAGTTGCTAGTGGTGCTTGGGTACTGATTAAGTTGCAGCCTGTATTAGCGTTATCTCCCATGGTTTCTACGGTGATGGTAACAATTGGGATTGTGACGGCCATTGGTGCATCTTTAATTGCCATTGCTCAAATTGATATTAAACGCTGTCTTTCTTATTCTGTCAGTGTTTACATGGGTTTGGTATTTATTGCTGTAGGGACACAACAGGATGAAGCGGCTTTATTATTGGTGCTTACCCATGCTGTCAGTGCAGCTTTATTAGTCATGAGTACTGGGGCAATTGTTTGGAATAGTATTACTCAAGATATCACTCAATTGGGGGGATTGTGGTCCCGTCGTCCGGTATCGGGAATAACTTTTGTGGTGGGAACTTTGGGTTTAATTGGATTTCCTCCCTTGGGTAGTTTTTGGGCATTATTAGCATTAGCAGATGGGATATGGGCAACTAAACCTTGGTTGGTGGGAATCATCATCGCGGTTAATGCTTTGACAGCTTTTAGTTTAATTAGGGAATTTTGTTTAGTATTTGGTGGTAAAGCTCAACAAATGAGCGAGCGCTCTCCAGAAGTTAGTTGGCAAATGTCTTTGCCAATGATAGTTTTAATGGGTTTTACTCTCCATTTACCTTTAATTTTACAAAGCTTGTCTTTGTTACCTAGTTGGGCAATTTTAAATAAGGATGTAGCATTACTATTGGTTTGGTCGAGTATTTTTGGATGCAGCATCAGTGGGGTAATTTACCTCAGTAATATGATTCCTAAGCCAGTGCGTCTTCCCGTTCAAGCCTTACAAAATTTGATTGCTTATGATTTTTATACCCCCAAACTTTACCGCATGAGTATTGTTTTGAGTGTGGATTTATTAAGTAAGTTGGTGGATATTGTTGATAGGTTTGTCGTTGATGGAATTGTCAATTTAGTTGGTTTAGTTTCCATTGGTAGCGGTGAAACTCTTAAGTATAGTACCAACGGCAAACCCCAATTCTACGCCTTTACGGTACTCATTGGGATAGGAATTTTAGGAATGATTGTGACTTGGGGATTTTGGGGAAATCAGTTTTTAGACCTAATGTCTAATTCTGTTTCCTTAGTTCCTAATTTTGGAATCTTGAAGAATAACTAGTCATTCAAAAGCTAAAAAAATAACTATGTTAAGTGTTTTAATCTGGGCACCAATTGTAAGCGCCCTAATTGTTGGACTTTTACCCAGTAAAATTTCCCAACCAAAAACTACCCGTTTTATCGCCCTGTTTATTTCCGGATTAGTCTTGCTATGGAATCTATTCTTACTGCTGAAATTTAATCCCAGCAATCCAGGAATGCAGTTACAAGAATCTCTTCCTTGGATTCAAACCCTGGGATTAAGTTATAAATTGGGAGTTGATGGTCTATCAATGCCCATGTTGCTATTAAATAGCCTACTTACCTGGATTGCTATTTATAGCAGTAGCCAAAACACAGAACGTCCCCGGTTATTTTATTCCCTGATTCTCTTAGTTAGTGGTGGAGTTGCAGGGGCATTTGCATCACAAAACTTACTGCTTTTCTTCCTGTTTTACGAGTTAGAATTAATTCCCTTTTATCTGTTGATTTCCATTTGGGGAGGGGAAAGACGAGGCTATGCAGGGATTAAATTTCTGATTTATACCGCTGTTTCCGGTGCTTTCATTCTCGCCAGCTTCTTGGGTATAGTTTGGCTAACTGGTTCCTCTAGTTTTGATTTAACCACAATCTCTACCCAAACCATTTCTAACACCTTACAAATAATTCTCTTAGCAGGAATCATACTCGGTTTTGGGATTAAAATCCCCTTAATTCCCTTACATACCTGGCTCCCAGATGCCTACGTAGAAGCTTCCGCACCCATCGCTATCCTCCTAGGTGGGGTATTAGCCAAATTAGGAACCTACGGCGTATTACGATTTGGCATGGCATTATTTCCCGAAACTTGGAGTACTATAGCCCCCACCCTCGCAACTTGGGGTGCAATTAGTGCCATGTATGGGGCAGTAGTAGCGATCGCACAAAAAGATATCAAGCGTATGGTAGCATATAGTTCCATCGGTCATATGGGCTATATCCTCCTGGCAGCTGCTGCTAGTACACCCCTCACCCTCGTCGGTGCAGTTGCCCAGATGTTGAGCCACGGTATCATCCTTGCCATTCTCTTCCACTTGGTAGGGGTGGTAGAAGCCAAGGTGGGAACCAGGGAACTGGACAAACTCAATGGTTTAATGAGTCCTGTACGCGGTTTACCCCTAACCAGTGCCTTACTAATTTTAGGGGGAATGGCTAGTGCGGGAATTCCGGGAATGACAGGCTTTATCGCCGAATTCATTGTCTTTCAAGGTAGCTTTTCCGTCTTTCCCATTCCCACCTTATTATGTGTAATTGCCACCGGATTAACCGCCGTTTACTTCGTCATCCTGCTCAACCGTACCTGCTTTGGCAAACTTGACAACAACCTCGCCTACTATCCCAAAGTATTGTGGCATGAGAAAATGCCAGCATTCATCCTCGCAGCATTAATCTTATTCTTAGGCATCCAACCCACATGGTTAGTACGTTGGAGTGAACCCACAACCACTGCCATGGTAGCAGCCATGCCACCCATCAAAAAAGCTACTACTTCCCCAATAGCATTGAAGTAATTTTTTACAGGTTGCATCAATGTCGTTTAGCCTTGCAATCCACCTGGAAATAAATTTCCATAGCGAGTATACCAAGCACGTTAAAACGCGCTGAAATCTTTACCCAGTCTGATTTATCAGACTTTGTATCTTAGCCTCAGAATTCATTCTGAGGTGGTGAGAATAGTTAAAGCTATTAATACTCCTCTGTCCCCTGCTCCCTCTGCTTTATTACTCCTTCCTCCCATGATTCAAACACCCGACAAACCATCAACCAAACTCCCCCCATCCACCCATGAATTTGCTGAAGTTATCCATCGCCTGGAAGCGGGGGGTTCCATGCTACCAGACACCCCTGAAAACCTAATGCAAATCATCGGTATCTACAAAGCATACGCTGTACCGATGGACTTCTACTGGCGGGATTTACTTTACATTGCCGAACAAGTCTTCCTCAACCCCTTTCCCTTCTTCAAATACTTTATTTCCCCAGAATACCTAGACAGACACAACCATTACGCCGGGGATGATGCCGACTTAAGAATTTGGCGCGGAGTTGCAACGGCACATCCAGAATTATTAGCATTCATGGAGAAAGGGGAAACCGGCAAAATGCCCAAGCTTTTCCACCACCTATTCCATGACAGAATTAACATGGAATTTGCTGAAGCTTGTATGCGGGCAATGCTGTGGCACCGTCATATGTACGCCCCTGTGAATAAATTTGACGCTTACCTAGATAGCGAAGAGTACAAAGCCAACGCCGATAAAGCCATTAAAGCATACTTTCAAGGCAACCCCGCCATGCTGGGAATGTATAAATTATTTCCAGATATGTTCCTCGAACAGGTACGCCAGTTATCCTATTATTCCAACCTAGGGCTATTTTGGGAAGTCATGGCACCAGTATTCTTTGAAATGTCCGATATTTATGACGAAGGCGGATTTAAAACTGTCCCCGATGCCATGAATTTCCTCGTTAATGGTATATTTGCGATCGCAGGACGACCAATTTATCATCACGCTTATATAAGGGGGGAATGTTACGAAATTATCCCCAAATCTAAGGGTTTTACCTGGTTATATGAAGCTGCATTGCCCTATGTAGAAGCTATCTTCTATCGTACCGCTCCCTTCCGTGGTACAAAATCTTACAACGCCCAAGCACAACAAGTACCAGAGGATCAGAAAGATTTCCACTATGGAATCCTGTATGCTGATGTCTTCCCTGTAGGTACTGCTGGCATTCCCCCCACATTATTAATGCAAGATATGTTGCATTTCTTGCCCCAGTATTTAGTGGATTATTACCAGCAATATTGTCGCGGTACAGATGATATGTTGATTCAACTAGGAATCACTTTCCAAAGGTCAATGTATAATGTAACTTCCGCAGTCATTCAGGCTTTACGCACAGCTCTTTTATATCCTTTAGATGACCCCAATCCCAAACATTTACAAGCAAATCGGGAATTTTTTGAAGCCCAATTAAATCGTTTTTGTCGTCCGGAATATGGGATGAGGAATGCTGCTCGTTTGCGGGATATTCAACGACAAGATTATCGTTAACTCGCTACGCTCAAAGTCAGAAGGAAGAAGGTAAAACAAAGCAACTCTAAACACATATCTTGCACCTTCGAGTGGGAGAGTAAGGTGGGCCGTAGGTGGGTTACGCTAAATCAAGGGTTTCAGACTCTAATTTTCGAGGGTAATCTTATGGTGCAAGATGTGAATAAACAAAAAGATTTTCCTCTTTCTTCCCTTCGAGCTTTTGGGTTCAACTCCGATAACAGGAGGCGGAGCCTCCTTTCCCCTAGTTACCAGGCTCAGCCTGGTAACTAGAATCAAATGCTTTGTGACTAATTCTTCAAGGGCGCACGCAATGCGCCCCTACAAACTCCGCGCTGACTAACTATTTTCAAGTTAGTCCCACTCTGCGAGAAGCCGCGCTTCGCGCGTCTACATGAACGTTTGTACACAAAGACGCAAAGGACGCGAAGTCAGAAGAAAAAGAAGAGAGGTAATCTTACACCACCGAAGGGAGTAGCAACACCCAATTGTAAAAAGCCTACCCCTGTGAGGATGCCCACCATTCCCCTAGTTACCAGGCTGAGCTTGGTAACTAGAATATAGAGCCTCTGGCTCTTGATAAAGGGTAACCCTACGCCAGCACCATAGAAAAATCCTCCAACAAACTCAATTGCTAGCGGTTCATCCCCGTTATACGATTGTTCATCGGTCAAAAATGTCCGATAATGTCATTATGAAAGGGAGTGAGTTCATCAAAAAGGTCAAAAAGTTAGCCAAAGAACGTGGAATCGAAGCTTACGTTGACAAAAAACGTGGCAAAGGAAGTCACGTAACGCTCTATTTTGGTGAGAATTTTACCGTTTTGACACTCCCCAGCGATAGAATCGCGGGGATTCTAGCTTCACTGACGTTTCTTGCTTGGGCAGGTCTTACGACCAACTGAAGTAGAGGAAACATCTCGACTAGCGTTACTTCGGGGATGCCCTCCCCT
>JASJDS010000276.1 GCA_030065055.1 Calothrix sp. MO_192.B10 | reverse complement strand
CAAAGTAATTGATAGCTTTACCATTCAAGTTCCCAAGATTGGTAAGCTTAAAACTTACGAGAGATTGCCGCAACCAGACAAAATCAAATCTGTAACAATTTCCAGACAAGCTCAACGCTGGTTTATCAGTTTTAGGATTGATTTAGAAAATCAAGAATCCAATGGATTTGATTCTGTAGTAGGAGTGGATTTGGGAGTTAAGCAACTAGCAACTTTATCTACTGGTGAAGTATTTACTGGTGCTAAATCTTATCGTAAATACCGCGATAAATTAGCCCGTCTTCAATGGCTTAATCGCAATAAAATAATTGGTTCCAATAACTGGCGTAAAGCTCAAACCAAGATAGCTAGACTACACAGAAAAATTGCCAATATCCGTAAAGATACATTGCATAAATTAACAACATATCTGGCTAAAAACCACGGTCATATTGTGATTGAAGATTTGAATGTATCCGGAATGATGGCTAATCATAAACTGGCTGCGGCTGTCGCTGATATGGGATTTTACGAGTTTTCTCGTCAACTCAAATATAAATGTGAATTCTACGGAACAAAACTAACTGTAGTTGACCGTTGGTTCCCCAGTTCCAAAACTTGCTCAAAATGTGGTCATAAAAAAGAAAAGCTCTCCCTATCATCAAGAACTTTTATTTGTGATAATTGTAACTTTCAAATCGACCGTGACTTAAACGCGGCTGTCAATTTGAGCCACTGCTTCACTTCGGGTCTCCCCAAGTGAAGCAAGTGGCGTGAAGAATGCTGTCAGGTAGACAGTGAATTGCTTGTGGACAAGAAGGAGCCGTCTCCCTTGGATGAAGCAAGAAGTAAGCAGTAAAACTTTAACTAGTGCAAGTTATCTATCATAGATAAGTCTAGTTATACCTAGTTTTGCATAGGTCTTATGTACCGGGTGAAAGGTTTTACAGCAATTGCAACGAGGAAGATAGTATCAAACATTATCACCCAACTCGTCTACTAACAAAATCGTGTTGAGTAGATTTAATTCGCTAGAGGCGAGAAAATAGCGATCGCTAAAAATAGTCTCTAATTGGCTAAAAATCCTCCGTCCTGCTACAGCTACCCAAGGAAAGGTTTCATATTGGGGAATTACAGGCATAATCAACCCTTGTGGTGTTAAACTTCTTCCTAGAGTTTTCTGCCATGTTGCTGGGTCTTCTAGCACCTGTTTGCGACTATCTTCTTCTAACTGTTCATGCCAAAAATGGGGATAATCAAGGGGGATACTGACAACAATATTTTCTGTTTTCAATGCTTGCAGTGTCGAATATTCTAAAGTTGATTCTTCTTTTTCTCGAATTAAAAGCTGATATAATTCTCTAGCTGGACGTTTGAGTTTGGGTGGAAATTTACCATTGTTATCTTGATGAATTACTCTCAGTAATACTAACAATTCTTGACTATATTGTTGAATAAATTTACGCCATCCTTCAAAACTGAATTTTTCTTCCGTGCGGCGATCGCTCCAGTTTTCTATCCAGAAAGGTCCGATACAAGTTAAATCATCAGGAATTAGCAAATTTTCATTTTCTAATGTTGATAATAATCGGCTGGAATTTCTGGAGACAGCTTTGACAAATGCTGACAAAGTAGCATAATCTACATAGGATTTAGCCTGTCTATTGACTGTATTACCCCTTAAGGTAAAATGGGCGAATATTTTCTGTGTTAACTGTTCTGCTTTTTTAACAATTCCCTTGTTATCTTGTGCTTGATTGTCGGAGATAAAAACTCGCGCTTCTTGCAATAAATTCCACACATCATCAGACATTAGGCTCAATAATTCTTTATCTCCCACTGAACCCACAGGTACAAAAGCAAGACGCTGTTTTTTGAGTCCTGCATCCCCCTTAATGCGAGTATGAATTGTTGAACGTAACATCATTAATAATGTTAATAAATCACTTGCTTGTCGTAACCACCGCTGAGGATATTCAGTCTCTTGATTCACTATCAAACCATCATTAATTAGCATTACTAATTGCCTAGATTTATTATCTCCAGAAATTAGTTCTTTTGTTTCTGGAGCTGTATACATTCCTCGACCTCGATAAATGAGTTGAGCAACTTCCATTAAAGCGGCTTCGATATTAAATCTAGGAATGACAGCAATAATCCAATCTGTTTTGGGGAAAGAAACACCTCTGGCACCTGAAGATGTCATTAAGAAAACTCGAATTTTATCTCTTTTTTCTTCTTGGATTAGTTCTAATCTTTGGTTAGGAGGTACGCTTTGATCTAAAATTGCTACTTCGTTTTTTTGACAAAGAGCATTGTTACCTGTGATCAATTTCTGCTTTAATTCGCGGAGAAATGCTTTATCTTGAGCAAAGAAAATTAATTGTTCGGCTGCTTGGTTCAACCCGCGTTTAATTTCTGCATAGGCGTTATTTAATAATTGCTCATCTAATTGTTCTCGTATTGCTTGGCGAATTCCCTGTTGTACACCATCCATTCCTATGTTTTGTGTGATAGGTGATAAGCGAATGCTGTATTCAATCTTGAGTTGAGAAGCGGGATAACTATTAGTCATAATATGTAACACGGGATGCTTCTTCCGCCCAATTTTAATATCAGTACCCGTGACTCGAAATGGAGCTTCCCCCTGAGTTGGACTAATTAGCACTTTGTCAGGAGCAGATTTTCCAGAATTAAGATAGCTATTGAGAACTATTTCATTACTGAGGGAAGCATCAGCAAGAATCAAGACTACTTTAAATGGGGATTGAGTTCCCTCAAAAGGTTGAATAAACTGTTGTTGTAACCATTCTTCTAATTTATGAACAAATAAAGCCCCTGCTCCATCACCAGCCAATTCATCTACCATTGCAATAATAGTAGGGATTCTTGTGGCAAAGTTGCGACGTTCTTGTTGTCCTGGTTTAGTATTAGCTTTCTTGGCAAATAGTTTTCCTAAAGCATCAATTGTAGTTGTTTGCTGAAGATTGCGATAACCTTGAATCGCCGCAGTCATTACTAACTGATTTACCTGGGAATTTGCTTCTAGTAATTTACGAGCAGAACTAGCAAGGGTACGTAATACACCAGGACGAGATTTTGATTCTACTGTGTCTTCTCGTTCGTTACGAGTGCGTTTAAAACGATTGGAAGTGATTATATTACAATCAATTTCGTGTTCTTGTTCGGGTGTCAGGAAAATGATACTACCATCAGGATGATTGAGTTTTGTAATCCCATCTACAACTACTGCACTATCTACACGGTGCTGTTTATCGCCTTTTTGTTGCACCTTTTCTGCATACCATTTCGGTGCTGAAGCAATTAAATTAGCATTAGTAGTAATAGTTAAAATTCCGCTATGATTTCCGTCTTTGTTGGCAAGTTTGGCGGTGACATCCCGATTAATTACCACCCTTGGACTGAGATAAAAAAACATAAAACCTTCTGACTGTGTTTCTAGAAAATTAATCACAGCAGTAGTTTTGCCAATTCCCGGATTTCCTTCCAAAGCAATTACGTTTACCTTTCCAGTTTGGGCAGATTTTAGACCTGTAATGACTGCGGCTTCGTGTATTTTTCGCAGGGGAGTTTGTTCTGGTAAGTGCTGGAAAACTGATTGAAAATTAACTTCAGAATTACCACCAAAAAATTTATGTAGTGATTCT
Organism: Calothrix sp. MO_192.B10; assembly: GCA_030065055.1. Taxonomy (GTDB): domain Bacteria; phylum Cyanobacteriota; class Cyanobacteriia; order Cyanobacteriales; family Nostocaceae; genus Calothrix_A. The sequence goes on along the minus strand of JASJDS010000276.1, from coordinate 5,655 downwards.
GTTATTTCAATATTATCTAGCGCTGACTTTGGCGAAAATTCTTGTATAGGATTGTAGAATCCCGTCACATTTTCTGTAAATCGGTAATGTAGTGGTGCGTCTAAATTGGGTTCTTCTTTGAGTTGTTTAGCTTGTTCTTTAAAATCAGGGGGAAGACTCCGCACCAATTTATTAAACGCTGTGCGAATTTCTTGTACAAGTGCATTAGGTTGGTCATCTAATTTGTGGGTATTACGATATGCTTCACCTAAAGATGTCATCAACTTAGCTCTAGGATTTGGTTCTGATGACTGCAAAAAATGAGCCGCAATACTTTCACATCCATTTGAGGTAATAGCAACAGCTCTAGCACTACAACCACCCTTTAACCGTCCTGTGTTTCTTAACAAGTCTACCAGACGTTCAGTATAAGATGAAGCCTGACACAACTTAAACAAGGGTTTATCCGGGCCACTGAAAGCAGATAAAAAGTTTTTGAGATTTGACGAAAATAAAAATTCCCCCCCTTCTACCTCTGCACAAACCCGAGAAAATACACCCCGCGACTCAATATAACGAGCATAACGACTCATTTCTTCCCGGTGAGCAATTTCTGTCCTAAAGTCTGCTAATTTTGGCGGTGCATTATAGGAAAATTCCAAACAAAGGAGGAAATGTTCCAATTTTTTGACGGTACTCTTTCCACTTGATAACCACAGCAGAAAATCTGCTCTTGCTGGTTTTCCTGTGTTTACTAATCCTAAATCTGGGGGTGCTGGGAGATGAAAAGCCTGTTGAAATTCCTGTGCTGTTTTGTCTCTTTCTTCTTCACGCTGCATTTTTTCTCCCGGAAGCACCAACGGACACCAAATTGCTGCTAACTGTGGCTGACGCACTGGTATGGACTTGAGACATTCCCGTACTGCTGTCCAACCCAAACCATAGCCCTGTACCAGCAGATGACGCACCATTGTACTCACCCATTCTTTCGCATTTGGATCTGACAAATTAAATGTTTTCACCAATTGGCTATATATATCTGCAATCTTTGCCTGTTGCCAAGGTTGCAGAACCGGCTCTTGGTTGGTAAGTAGCTTTTGATGAATCAGATTGTGCAAAACTCCACGTTTGACTGCAATTTCAAACACCTGTCCCCATACAGATGCTTGTTCCAAAAATGATAGTTGCATTACTTCCTCCGGTGCAGAACTTGGGAAATGTGAGTTAATAAAGCCGGATAACTGAGATATACGTTACCTCTACGCCGAGAATGCAACACTCGCACTTCTCCCGCAGCTCCAATGGTATTTGGTGATATCCAAGGAAAAGGATCTAAAACTGGTTTTACACGACGTTCTGCTTCGATAAAATGCAACCCCCGCAACACAGAAATCAAGCAAGGATGAATAGGAGAATCTTGTTCTGCATTGATCAGATGTTGACGAGTGCGTTCTGTCCAAGTAAAGTCATTTACCCGTTGGTCAGATACTAGGAAATATACACAAAAACCAGACTGTGGACGTTGCTGTTCTTGAACTGCAAATAGTGTGGCAAAGGTATACACTGGAATTACATCCCGTACCCCAATTTTTTCTAAAGAATGCAAGAAATTCCTATGATCTGCTGCTTGCAAAATTTCAAATGCAGCTGTACTTTGGTCGCGTTTTTGTAACCTTGTTCCTGGAAATACATCACGCACCATAGTGTAGATATTTAAATCAGGAAAAGTTTGAAAAACATCTGCCAAAAATTCCTTTGGTGTTAAAGCAGAGTTATCATCTGCTGTGCGATTAAATCTACGACTACCATAAGCATGGGAAAGTAAAATAATATGTTGACAACCTTGGCTTTGGAGATAACGAATTTCTTCTTGTACCAAGCGTTGTTTTCTGAATTGTTCTGGAGAATCAATAATGTCAGATTGCTTTCGCTCTGCTTTGAGTTTATAACCAGAGAAGGGATCCCTGATAGCAGTAGCGATGTAACTTTGAGTAAGAAAAAGATAACCCTTTTCTTCTGCATTTAAATAAGAAGTATCATTACAAGGACGAGTAGCATAGGAAATTAAACCAATTTTGGGAACTTTTGGTGGTGATGGTGTACTAATATGCAGAGGAAATGTACTTAACAAAGCATCAAAAATACCTCTTTTTATGTATTGGGTATTTTTAGTTTGTTTAGCCAAATTTTCCAGAACAGTTCCTTGCATTCTGATATTAGTATCTTCAGCTAATATTGCTTCTAAAGTTTGGGCTGCTGCATAAACATAATTATCACCACTGGTTCCATCGGCATCTTTCCCTTGTTCTTGGAGTCGCAACATTAAGGTCGTAAAATTATTATTAGGACTTACGCACTCGTTACGATAAGTCTGGTGTTTGGGATTGCTTCCTTGCGTCGCAATGACTGTGCTGAGGTTGTCCGTGCGTAAATCCTGATTATTTTCCCTTTGTTTCAATCTATCAATAATCCGCCATACACAGCAGTAAGTTAATACTGTAAAAGCAGCAACCGCCGCCGCGTGATATTGTTTATTTTCTTCACCTCCCTTTTTTTTTGAACGAGTTAAAAGTTGAACATCGTAATCAATAATGACTGCTGCTGGTAGAATCCATCCTCCAGCATGAGTAGCATTGGGAGATAATTCATACTTCCAAGTTTTTTCTGCTTTATTAAGAGAGAAAAAGCGAGGAACCCAAATAATTTGCAGTAGTTGTTGTGTGAATGACCTTTGTGCTTGAATTGAATAGTCATCGCCCTTAGTTACTAAATTATGCTCAGAGATATCTGTATTTACCTGAACCGAGAATAACAACCCTGGAGTTTGTGGAGTATCGCAAATTTCAATGTGTTTAAACCATTCCACATTTTCACGGCTAGCTTGAGAAGCACTTTTGAGTAAATCTTTTAACCCTGGTTCTGCTCCTTCTAAACGATCCCATTCAATAATGTCACGTTTTACACAAATAAATTGTTGGGCAGATTGTTGCTGAACTTGGGAAATAATTTTTTGATTTTTGGTTTTGAGAATATCAATCAAAGCTGAGGCAATTGTTCGCATTAAATATTCACGTTCCCGTAAATTATCTATCAGTTGTTTAATAGCTTGTTTGCCACCTGTTTTAATATATATGACGAGTTGCTCTACAAAAGTAGGTAAAGCTTCTGCACTTACTATTTCCTCTCTTTGACTAGGAATAACAATTGCTAAAAAAATCAGTTCAGCTATGCGGCGACATACTTTCCAAGGTTGCTGCGGTACTGTTTCATCATCTGGAATTAATTCTGCTTCAATGTCATCAAGTCTTCCTAAAAAAGCAGATTTATTTTTTTCAGGATTATTGCCATTAATCCGAAAGCGATAACTAACTTCACGGACTACATTATCATAACTATTTCCCTCTTGATTTCTGGTCTTTGACTCAAAGATTTGGGTTTTCCATTCTGCCCAAACTGGTAAACAGGAATAGAAAGTAGTTTTGTTTAGATATTCTGATAAATCAAATTCAGCATCAGAGCCAAAATGGGCAGTTAAATCAACGTTGTAACCAATTTCTGTTGCAGATGTTAATAAATTAGTGACACGATGCACATATTCTGCCAAGAGTTGGTGCTTAGGTTGATTATTAGTATAACTATATTGAGCGATCGCTTGCATAATCCGCAGGGTAATTGTCTGTCTTACCCTTGCTAATGCTTCATCATCTAAAAAGTTGAGAAATCGAGTTAATTGACTATCTGCTCTATCTCGTTCTGCCTGTAAACTATCAATAGCTTGTTCAATATCATCCTCATCCCAATCTTCCTGGTTTTGCACATAGTCCCTGACTGCACTGCACATTCTTTCAAAGTAATCATCAGCATCAATTTGTTCGCGGGCTGAAATTACTTTGGCTACAGGCTTATTTTGAGTTTTAGTCTTAGCATCAGGGTTAGGGAATGCAATCGGTACAAGGTTAGCTGTTTGTGGTTGATTCTGAAAAGAATTGCCTGTTTTTTCTGCTAATTGCTGGAGTTGTTGAGTTGGTTCATCTAGCAACAGCATTGATAATGAGGTTGACTCTGGTAATGCGGCATCAATTTCTCGATCAATAGCTGCAATTAACTTATCTACAGCAGCAGATAGCCTGTCTGTACTCCCTTCTGTTAAATTACCACCAACAATGGACTTAGTTCCAAATCCTGATAATTGCAAATCTTGAATAAATCCCCCACCTTCCCTGGGATTAAAATCTGTTTTGAAGTCTTTTAATCCAAACAATCTCCGTAAAATTGCTGAACTACACAACCGCAAACGTCCCTTTGGAACATCGAAATCAAACGCTGACTTGTAGTCAGGATGTAAACCTGTTGTGTTTGCTTTCTTTTCTTTATTTTCTTTAATAGGAATAGATTTAGCCAGTAACTCTACAAGAGTAGCTAGGTCAACAGAAGGCTTTGGTGAGGTTGCCTGAATTTTGGCACTACCAATGTTTGGTAAATTCATAATTTTTTATGATAAACACTCAGTCTTTATGACTGCTTCACTTGTTTCAACTATCAAGTTGCAACAAATGGAACCTACTTTTTAATTAACTTAAGTATATGCAATTTGTCAAACTAATGTGGCGAAATACTAGTAGTCCCCTACGGGAAAATCCCACAACCAAGCATGAAAATACTTCCTTCACTCCGGGCGGGCAAACCCCGCCCCTACTCCTTCACTCCCTATTTTCAAGCTCTTGTCATTACCAACATCTTGAACACCATCAAATCGTTACAACCTTTATCCCGCCTGGGATTGAAAATCCCAGTCTCATAGCATAAGTCCGTTCAAACGGACTAAAATTTTCATTGAGTCCTCTTTTAGAGGACTTTCGCTTTGAGACGACGGTTTATAACCATCAGTGGGATAGGAATTTAGGAGATAATAAATGTTGGTAATGACAAGATTTTCAAGCTAGTCCCTCATGAACGTTTGTACGCAAACAAGGATGAAAATGCGGGGGTGACTAACTCCTCAAGGGCGCACGCAATGCGCCCCTACAAACTCCGCGCTGATTAACTATTTTCTAGCTAGTCCCCCACGGGAAAATCCCCACAACCAAGCATGTTGTACGCAGAAGGCTTTCCCGTAGGGTAACGCGCTCTCCTGCCTTGCCTAGTCTGATTTATCAGACTTAGTCTTTGAGCCTAGGAATTAATTCCTAGGCGGACATTTGGGCTAGTTGAGAATAGTGCAAGTTATGAGTTTTCAAACTTCAACCCAGCTATAATTTCCGTATAAGCAGCAATATCTTGTCTAGTATTCCTATCTGGAATTCTAGCAACACTCTGGGCAACTTGGGATAACAACCCTTGGGGCGAGGTTGTTCGCGTTAACGTCCCTTCCACACACAAACGCAACTGTCAGCAGCAGCAGAAGCTAACATTAAACTATGAGGTGCAAAAGCGATCGCTTCTACTGTATCACTATGACATCCTCATCTAAATATAGACGGATGAATAAACTGCTCATTGATCGCGCACCAATTCAAAGAAACCCAAATCGAGCGATCGCCCAGTTCGACAACCGACTTTAGAGAGCGATCGCTTACTCACCGCACGATTGAGTTAACGTGTTTGACTACTCCCACCCCTAAAGGGAGTGGGATTCAGATAGTTAGAAGTTAGGATTAACTATCTGATCTACATCGA
>JASJDS010000275.1 GCA_030065055.1 Calothrix sp. MO_192.B10 | reverse complement strand
TTAGCGGCATATATCTTGGCGGAAAAATCGCCCTTTACCAGAAATTACCAGGTTTGATGTGTGGTACACTGGGGCGATTTTTCCGGAGGCTGGCAGATTTTTCTAGTTTTTTACCCAACCCATAGGGGATGGGGTTTTTTACCCCTACACTCAGAAGTTTGAACAACAGGACGCTCAAACCTCCTGATTTCAAACTTCTGCCTGAGATAAAAACAATTATGAACAAAAGGTATAATAATGTTTTCTTATGGTATTGAGCATGAAGTAGCTTTTCTCAATAGTTTGGGAAAGTTTGCTGATTTTAATAGAACCAAATTTGTTGATTTTAACCAAATTATAGAAAAACTACCTGTATATCCTGACGATAATTTGCAGCTCAGGGTCGGAGATGCAGGAATTAGGAAAAAGAGGTGGTACATAGAAGGATTTGAAAGATTTGCCGATTCCCAACCAAAGCGGGTGATTGATTGTATTCCTAAAGGGATAGAAATTAGAACAACTATACATAATAATATTGCAGGCACAATTGCAGAATTGACTACAAGTTTTAATTTGTTACGTCAAATAGCAATTGACTTTGGTTTTGAACCAGTACTAATCAGTTTTAATCCTTATCATTCTGTTTTTCAGCCGCAAACCCCATTTAATGATTTTGAAATTAGATATTTACAGGCTCATCCAGAGGAACAAACTGCCACTATTTATATGGTGACATATGGTCCAGATTTGAATATTTCTATGGCTGGCTTATCACCAAAAGAACTGATAGATATTGGTCAAAAACTGACTTATTATAGTCCTTATATAATTCCGTTTAGCTACAGTTCTCCTTTTAGTCAAGGTAATTTATGGTCTGGACTATCAATTAGAACCTTTTATAGAACGGGAAAAAGGTCAGCTACATTAGTTTTTCTAGAAAATAAAGAACAACTCATTACTAGCAATCCTGAGTTAACAAAGGTAGCACGTATCCCGGCAGAAGTAGGTAGAATTGAATTTAAAGCATTTGATAGTTGTGATGACTTTTCTCTTTATGGGGGGTTTTTAGCTTTACTCAAGGGTCTAATTTTAGATACATCATTACCAGGTAGAGCAATCATACCAGATGCAGCCTTACATCAATTTTCAGCACAACAAGGTTTTCACAATGAAAATATTTTCAACCAGAGTCAAGAGATTTTACAAGCTGCTGAAGATGCATTAGCAAAAGACTCGGATATTCAATATTTACAACCTTTAAAGACGATTCTCCAAACCAAAGAAACGAAAGCGGATCGCATGATTCAGCAATTCAAACAGATGGGTTCTATAGAACAAGTATTGAAGCAGACTTATGGATAGACTGCATAGATATGGGTAGCAATATTTCGATTTTTGGGATTATTAAATGTTTTCTCCCAATTCATGCCAATTTTTTGGGCTACCCTGATAGAAGCAACATGATCGATTGGCATATTAGCAACTAATCTGGGAATTTTCCAGGTTTCTAAACCATATTTTTTACAAGCTTGAGCAGCTTCAGTGGCATATCCATGTTGCCAGTATGGATGATGGATAATATAACCCAAGTCATGTTCCAATACTCCATCGATTTCTAGGTACAAAATACCACAATCTCCAATTAACTCCTGGGTTTCCTTGAGGATAACAGCCCAACGTCCAAATCCTAGTTGGGAGTAGTGATGAATATTACGTGCAATCCACTTGTTTGTAGTTTCTAAGGTGAAAAGTGATGGCCAAAAACTCATGGTGATAGGATCTGAAAAAATCCTATATAGGGATTCTGTATCAGCAAGGGTTTGTTGACGTAAGAGTAACCGTTCAGTTTGCAAAACATTCATGATTGTTTCTCCACCAAACTTCAAATATCAAGCACAATCATTGTATCAAGGAATCAATTATAGGAATCCGGTTTGATTGTTGAATAAAATTAGGTAGTTATAAGGTGCGTTATGCTAACAGCGCTCCGCACCAAAAAGATTACCTGACATCTTACACTAAAGTATTAATACTGGTTTTTGATATTGTTAATAAACATATATAGGACTCCTATTTGATTTTTGTTGGCGTAGCCTGCGCTTGCGCTTACAAAACTCACTACACTTTTATTCCTTCTTCCCTGTTCCCCGTTCCCTGTTCCCCGTTCCCTTATTAATGATTAATTACCAAATAAAAAATCGGGTAGTTCTAAAATATGAAAATAAACTAAACCAAGAATTAGCAAGGTATATGCGGTTGAACTACCCAAACCAATTGCCATATCTTTTTTGAAATTTTTTGGTCTTTCCCCCAGAAAAATATCTGTAGCTCCCATCTGCATCATCAAGATACCCAACACATTTGATAACCAATAACCCACAATTGTCCCTGCTATAAATGAATCGGGAAATATCCAATTGCAAAGGTATCCAAATAGGTAAGCAATGGGAAGATTAAAAAACAAATCATTCCACCAAGATAATGGTGAAAGCATATAGCCTAATCCTACAAAAAATAATCCTTTGATTTTGGTCAGCATTCCTATATTACCCTGGTTAATATTTTATATCTTCTTCCTTCTTCCTTCTTCAATTTAGGGGGTTAAAAATAATTTTTTTGTGCCCCAAAATATCTAATACCTGCAACTCCAGCAGCAAATATATAGGTCAGACCTAAAATAATTAGAATTAATTTTAAGATCGCACACCATTTAGCTACTTGAGGCAAAATATTATTGACATTATTAAACAAAATATTTGTTAAAGCAACGTTTTCTATTATACCGAAAAATGCTGCCAACCATTGAACCCAAGCAATAGCTATTCCAAATGATTTCCAAGGCGATCGCACTGTTTGAAAAACTCGAATAGCTCCGATACAAGCAAGACTTAAGGTAGTTGAATAAACAGCCAAATAGAGAAAGTCTAATCCCATAGCAAAAGCAGCTCTAATCTTTGCTGCTTCATCCCAATATTTTACAACTTTGAGACTGTTTAAAGCAAAACTCATCATGTCTGGTTGTAAAGGTATGAGAGCCATTACCATCGCCAAAATAATTGTCAAACATAGTAATGGTAAAAAAATACTTAAATACTTATCGGATGGAACCTGATAAAGTGGGTGTCGCATTAGTATTTGTGAGGAGTATTTTGTTAATATCAACCTGAAAAATTTTGAATAGGTTAAGTAACTGGGTCAAATTAAATATAAAACCTCACCCCGCCTGACGGCACCCCTCTCCTTAATAAGGAGAGGGGCTGGGGGTGAGGTTCAGTCTTACATTTAATTATGCCTACCTACTTAATATCCATTTTTATCCTACCTCTTGAAGAAAATTATAATTGGTTTATGGATAACTAAATTCTTGTAACTTTGATTACCTGCTAGTACCTTGTCAAACTTATAGCAGCGATTGGCTCAAAGGGTGAAGCTTCAAGGGGCAAGGGAAAGGGAAAGGGAAAAATTCCCTAAACCAAAAATGTAGTTTATTTGTAATTTGTAATACTGTTCTACATACAGAAGTAAGTTATCGGTTATCAGTGATAGCACTACGCCTGACGGAGCGCGGACATTTCTAAATTCTGAAACTCTTTGATAGCCTGCTGTTAAGAGTTCCCTGTTAAGAGTTCCCTAGCGCGTAGCGCTATATCAGTTAGCCTCCTGCACTCTTGTGCTGCGCTAACAGTGAGAAGTTGCGGTGGTGAGGCAGTACGGTCTTGGGAAGCCATTGCGGTCTTGTGGGTTTCCCACTAAGAGCAAATGGCGTGTCTCCCCAAGTGGAGTAAATGCCGAAAGGGTGAATCCTACGGATACGCTGCGCGAGCCCCGGCATAAGCAAACTTCGGTCTACCCCATAGATAAATCGAGGGGCAAGGGTTACGGGAAAAAATTGTGAATGAATAATTAAGAATGCAGAATGCAGAATGGGAAAATTTCTAAATTCTAAATTCTAAATTCTAAATTCTAATTTGGGGAGTTGATACAGATTACTGTTTGGTCAATCTAACATCCTATTTTTTGAATAATCTTTTAATATCTTGCCAGCCATAATTCAGAATTTTTCCTTTCGTAAATATCTGATGACCTGCAAATAACAAAGCTGATGCTGTCAAAATTGCTAATAAATTGAAAGAAGCAAATAAAGAACCAGTAAACAGAATCATGGCCACACCCAACCCGATTAAAATCCATCCTATATTCCGGTTAAAACGCCGTTGAGTGAGGATAAAAACTCCCCCAAGACATAACAACACACTAGGTATGCCGACAAAAATACCAATACGAGTGTTGGCGGCTAAAATTATCACCCCTGCTACTATTAATACCAATCCTATTAGCCTACTAGTCTGGCTAGTAGAAGTTCCCCCCGGATTTGCTTCCATAGCTTGAGCCTGAATACTTGTAGAATTTGCGATCGCTAAGTTACTTGATTGATTTGCTTGTTTGTATCGAAATATGAATGTAACTTTATTTCCTCGACCAAAGTCAATTTTATCACCTAAGTTGAGTTGGTAGGGAGTATTTGGCTCTAACTGAGTTTGATGAATATATGTGCCATTTGAACTACCCAAGTCTTGAATATAGTAAGTGTTACCTTCTACACGAATTTCCGCATGGTGGCGGGAGACAATATCCGCGTCTGGTAAGTGGGAAACATCTATATCTGCTTGCTTTTGTTCATTGGGCTTACCAATACAAATGACAGAACTACCCAGAGGAAATTCAAATGATGTATTGGTTTGTACGTGAAAAAGTTCTAAGGCTAGTGCTGTATTGCCAGTAGTTAATGTATCAGTATTTTGCATAGCTTGTTCTGTCTGAAGAACAGTATGAGATTCTTTCTTGATTTTACTGTTGACAGAACATTGATGACATTTCGTGCTGCTACCCTTGTATCTGATACAATCTGGTCATGTTTGATAATGTCTGCAAAGTACTCGTCGAAAGCTTCAGTATTGATTTTGCCCAATGGTTGTTGGGAGAACCAATTGGATTAAGCAAATTGAGTCCTACCGAGTTGTTGGTGGAACCAATTCGTGCTGACGCTTTGATTTTAATGGAATCCCAGGAGTTGATACTTCATTTAGAATTTCAAACCCAGCCGGATAAAGATATTCCCTTTCGCATGGCAGATTATCGATTACGGGTGTATCGACGCTATCCCCAAAAGCAGATGCGTCAAGTGGTGATTTACTTGAAGCCATCTAGTTCGCTGTTAGTGCAACAGAATGTATTTGCTATTTCTGGAACTCGTCACGAGTTTGAAGTGATTCGACTTTGGGAACAACCAAAAGAAGAATTGTTGCAATTTCCTGGTTTATTACCATTTGTAATATTGAGCCGTACAGAAGATAAAATCCAGACTTTGCAAGAAATTGCTCGCAGAATTGAAAATATGACAAACAGAAAAGAGCAAAGTAATGTGGCAGCTGCAACTTCAATTCTGGCAGGATTAATATTAGAGAAGGAAGTAATTCGACGAGTGTTGCGGGAGGAAATCATGCGGGAGTCAGTTATTTATCAAGATATAGTTGCTGAAGCTATTGCTAGAGGCAAAGCTGAGGGGAAAGCTGAGGGTAGAGTTGAGGGGAAAGCTGAGGGGAAAGCTGAAGGTATGCAGGAAGGAGAAGCTTCTTTAGTAGTACGTCTTCTCAAACGCCGCATTGGACAACTAGACTCAGAACTGGAGCTTTGTATTCGTGGTTTATCGGTGGTAAAACTGGAAGAGTTGGGGGAAGCTTTGTTAGATTTTTCCAGTCGGAACGATTTATTAGCTTGGCTAGAAAGTCAAGGGGAATGAGCGAATTTAGAATTTAGAATTTAAACCTCATCCATCTTGAGAACTGGAGTTTTTCCTCTAGGAAATACCAAAAAACAAATTCCCCTGTAGGGGCACGGCACCCACAATATTCTTGTATTGCTCCCTAACCTTAATGATGCCGTGCCCACCTCACCCGATTGAATATTCGTAAGCAAAAACTCTGGTTTTCACAGTAGACGTGGTTTAGAATGAAGAATTTAGAATTATTACCCCATTGATAAATCGATCCAGTTTATTTTAGGACTTACGCAACAGGCATATTTTTTCTGTAGGGTGTGTGACGTTGCGATAATATTTGAACGTAGTAATGAGCCTTATAACGTCACGCACCAACCACCGATTGTGACACGCAGCTTTAGTTCTGTATTTTTTGGTCACTGAGGAATAAGCTTGGTCAAAATGGGGTAGGTTATTGGTTTTAGCATCCTCCCACGGATATAATTTGTGGGATTCTGGGAAAAAGAGCGTAGACAGCGCTTGGGTTCACGTCTTACATCTACTCTCCCAACAATCTATTAATTCTTTTCCATTTCTACCAATACTTTCAATACCCCCTTCGTCTGTGCTTTGGCAAAAGCTTCGATTCCTTCTGTCAGAGGATAACGGGCTTGAATTAATGGTTTTACGTCTATTTTCCCCTGTGCTAATAACTCCAATGCAGGAGGGAAAGGACCACAACGGGAACCAATCATGGTAATTTCATCCACTACCAAGGAAGAAGCATCCAAACTCAGATTACCGGCATAAGTACTTTTTAATACTAAATTTCCCCGCGATCGCAAGGCGCGGCGAGCTAGGTCAAATCCTGAAGCATTACCTGTACAATCAACGGAGATATCAAAGGCTCTATCTGTCACTGCATCAGTAAAGCCTGTTTTTATACCTCTTGCTTCTAAATTTGCTAGTTTATCCTGATGCCTGCCTACAGCCAACAACTCGCAACCAGTCAGGGCTAATGTCTGAGCTACTAATTGCCCTAATTTACCATCCCCCACCACCAGTACTTTATCTTCTGGATGAATATCCACCTGTTGCTGAATTTCCAAAGCTGCGGCAATGGGTTCGGTAAAAGTTGCAACTTCTGTGGGTACATTGTCGGGGACGGGGTGTAGGTTCTCCACAGGTAAACAAAGGTAGTCTGCAAAGGCTCCATTGCGGTTGACAATTCCCAGGACGGTACGGTTTTCACAGTGGGTGGGGATACCACGGCGACAAAAACGACACTCACCACAAGCTGCGTTAATTTCCCCCACCACGCGCCGATTGAGTAAGTTATCGGGACCTTGGGTAACTACGCCAACAAATTCATGCCCTAAAATACCGGCATAGGGATAGTAACCCCGGAGTAATTCTAAATCGGTGTTACAGATACCCGCCGCTAATACCCTTACTAGAGCTTCTCCGGGAGCAGGCTCGGGAATGGGGATATCATTACGTAGTTGTATTTGCTTGTTCTCTAACCAAATTCCTTTCATTGCCGACAACCTAACTACAGAAGAGTTACAGGTATATTTTACATCGTGAACCTTCTATTCCCCTAATAGGTTGCTTGTAGACGACTGACAAGATATTCTCCCGCAAGAATGGGAGGATAAATAGGCGATCGCTGTTGGGAGCAACTTTCCAGACAAGCAATTTCTGTATTATTATTAGGATGACAGAAAAAAGCAACAGAATATCTCGACTGCTTTACTCTCTCATCATTGGGAATCATAACCCGATGCTTAGTTGAGCAAAATATATGATTCGTCCATCGCTGCATTAAATCACCAGTATTCACTAACACCGTCCCAGGAATGGGGGGTACTGCAATCCACTCTCCACTGGTTGTCTGAACTTCCAACCCTCGGACTCCATCTTGGAACAGTAAAGTAAGACTGCCATAATCGGAATGTTCCCCAGCACGCACTTGTCCAGGTTTGGGAGATGTCTGCAACGGCGGATAATGTAGCAGTCGCAAGGTATGATTTTGTTGATTGTGTCTACTGGTGAAAAAATCAATAGGCAATTCCAAGGCTAAAGCAAAGGCTTGCAGCACAGTATTAGCCAATTCTGTACAAGCATGATAAAAAGCAAGTATGACAGGACTTTTTGCCAGTGAAAGAGAAGATAATGAGGTATTAGTTAGTTCTTGATTGCCTATATTAAAAGCTTCTTTTAAATCCCCTGGCTGATTAGGGTTAAGGCGTTCTCTTTCCAACCCAACATAACCAGTATTACTAAATTCATCACTCCAGGCTAACTGTTGCTTAACTGACAATGGTAAGTTAAAAAAAGACTTACTTTTATGGAAAACTTGCTCTAATTTTTCTGGTGAAATGACTGAACTTTGTATGTACATGAAGCCAATTTCATGACAGGCTTGATAAATTTGTTTTACTATTGTTTTTTGGCTTACTTGGTTACTAATTTTAAACTTTGATAAATCAATTAATGGAATTGACATGATGTTATAACTTAAAGTATTGACAATTGTTATGCAGGTAATTAGGGCTTGCTGCAAAAGTCTTTGGGTGAGGGTAGGGAACAGGCAACAGTTTAATCCCCATTTTTTCTATTCTTTTTGGGGTTTTAAACCCAAATTTTTCACTCTCATCGGGTCAATGGACTTCTGTTATGTGCTGCTGACATTATGGTTTGCTCAATTCTCTTCAACCTAGTCTCTGGACGTTTTGCACTGTCAATCCAAAATAGAATGTTCTTTTTCAATGAATTACTAAATGCCTGAAAATTAAGATTTGCTGTTTCGTTTGCTTCTAAGGCTTGCTGCAAATCTATTGGAATTATCAATGCTTCAATGGCATCCAAGGAGTTCCACGAGCCATCTTGTTTTGCCACTTCAATTTTTTCTAGACCTGCCGTCGTCATCAAGCCTTGTTCAATTAGCTCTTCAATATATTGCTTATTTAATTTTGACCACACACTTTTTGGTTTTCGAGGTGTAAAAATTTGCTGATAACGCTGTTCATCCAATGATTTGACTTTACTGTCAATCCAACCGAAGCATAAAGCTTCTTTGACTGCTTCACTGTATTTAACGCTTGGTTTACCGCTTTTGACTTTGTAGTAAATCAACCATATACCACGGGAAGTGAGATGATTATTTGATAACCATTCCCGCCACGTTTTGCGATCGCTAGCATAAATACTTTCCAGTTGGTCATCAAATTTTGGCATTACCGCAGATTGTAGTGATTTTTAACCTTGAAAACCCAATAGTATATAATACCAAATCAAAAAATGTTTGCAACATATCTAATGGTCTGTCCCATTAGTTTTGATGGCTAGGGAACAGATCCCCGACTTCTGAATCAATATCCGCACATTGTAGCAATTCCTAGGATAGAAGTCGGGGATCACTCGCACCCACGACTCGTCAAAATTAATGGGACAAAGCACTACTACTCGACCACATTAGTTCTGAGGGGTAGAGTCAGAAACCGCAGAGGCGCAGAGAGCGCAGAGTCAGAGGAGGAGAGGAGAAGTCTAGAAGTTGGTTTGCCCATCAAAATTAATGTGGTCGAGTAC
>JASJDS010000274.1 GCA_030065055.1 Calothrix sp. MO_192.B10 | reverse complement strand
AACAAGTTACTAACTCTGCCTATATTAGCACAATTTAGCTTCTTTATCCCATCTTCTAAGGGTGGTAATACTGACTCCATAATGTTCTGCTGCTTCTTTTGGGGAGACATACGCTTTAGTCAATAACCTCTCCAAACCTCAACACTTCTCTTGTAAATATTTGGAAATATTTGAAAAGGTTTGGTAAGAAAATTATTTAATAGTAACGCCTCCAGTACAAACCTATTCCCACAAAAAAGGACTGGGTGTAACCAGTCCTTCTCATATAGCTCAATTGTCACTTACTGTGACTTGTGGCGTTTAATTTTCTGCTTCTTGCGTCGTCTTCGAGCAGCTTCCACTGGGAAACCAACCACAGGAACCACCTGATATTGACGTTCTTCTTCCAACTTTTTCAGTTCGGTGTAGTCAACCCAATGGATACAGTCCACCGGACAAGTATCAATTGCTTCTTGGATTACTTCTTCAGGATCGCCATCTTGACGTACTACCCGCGATCGCCCATAATCAGGCTCAATGTAAAAAGTATTACGAGCCACATGGGCGCAATGCTTACAACCAATACAGGTAATTTCATCGACATAAACACCCGTTTGACGTAATATACCTCCTAACTCTGGTTCCAAACCAGAGCGTTCAGGAGTATCCCGTAAATAGCCGCCTAATTCTGGCTCAAAACCAGAGCGATTATCTTCTGACTCCTGTGGCGGCGCAAAATCAGCCATGACTAACTCCAGCGTTGTACTACTAGGCGAATTGAACCATCTGCATTTTTTTGCTCTTCAGCTACTTGAAATCCCACCTTCTCTGTTTCTTTGAGAACAGTACGATAAGCGTAACGCTGGGTAATTTTACGTAAGAAACCTTCTACGGTCAAATCTTGCTGCCAATATTGTAAATCGGCAACTAGTTCATATTCCTTGCCATTCCATTTAAAGCCGATGTCATAACCATTGTTCTGCTCAATGGCTAGTTCCGCAGCATGGGTTTGACCCCGGTAACCCCGCACTTCACTGGCTCCTGATTTCCAGTCTATGCCCAAGTCAGTAAGTGCTGACTGTAAAGATTCTAGGTTACGGATTTGAGTTTTGATTTGGCTAAAGTGTGACATGGTAGTTGTGAATAGATAAATCTCAAGTAAATTTGATTAAAGTTACCAATCGCTGTAAGTATTTTGGCTGTTAACTATGCCAGATTGTTCTCGTACCTGAGAGGCGAATTGCTCAGAGGTCGGTTGTCGATGTAAAACCACACCCAACTGCTCCTCTATAGCCGCTGTGACTTCAGCACAAGAATTTCCGACTATACCTGTCACTTTCTCTTGTACGCGACCGTCTGGATAGATAATAAATTCCAATGTCTCCATGCTTTTGGCAAACCACAATACAACGCTTGGACTAGACTTTTTTTGCAGGGAGGCTAAATGTATAGCCAACGGAACATTGCTTAAATAATGGAAATACAAATTTGCTATTTCTAGTTGTTAACTAATGTTCCACTAATCAAAATATATATCTCAGAATGTTTACAAAAATTATTATTTTCAGCAGTGAATACATCTGCCATCTGTAAGTTTCCCTTAACCTGATTAATTAGTCAAGCTGAATAATTAATAGTTGTGGGAGTTGCAAAAGCCCTGTAAATAGGCATTAGGGGTAATATAGCCAGGAAAGAGAGTTACAAAAATTATGAAAATTATTGAAAAAGTTTATCATTATGATTGATAAACAGTTCACGAAGGAGTTCGGAGTGAGGGAGTGAGGGAGTGATGGAGGGAAAGAATTAAACCGTC
The DNA here is from genome assembly GCA_030065055.1 of Calothrix sp. MO_192.B10. Classification (GTDB taxonomy): domain Bacteria; phylum Cyanobacteriota; class Cyanobacteriia; order Cyanobacteriales; family Nostocaceae; genus Calothrix_A. The sequence continues at coordinate 7,566 of JASJDS010000274.1, read as the reverse complement.
AACCATCAACTATCAACTAACAACTAACAACTAACAACCATCATAATTGGCCGCTATACAATGGAACTTGCTGTATGCTGTGGGCAAAATTGAATGATGACGGTGACAGAAAAACTTGAGGAACTCAAAGCTTTGTTCGCACAAATGCAACAGGCTTTAATTGCTTATTCTGGTGGTGTTGATAGTACTTTGGTAGCCAAGATAGCCTATGATGTGCTGGGCGATCGCGCTTTAGCTGTAACTGCTGTTTCCCCATCCCTGTTACCAGAAGAATTGGAAGATGCCAAAATTCAAGCAGCAACCATTGGGATTCGCCATCAAATAGTAGAAACCCAAGAAATGGAAAATCCCAATTACACCTCTAACCCGGTCAATCGCTGCTATTTTTGTAAAAGCGAACTCCATGACACCCTTAAACCCTTGGGGAGCAGTTTGGGCTATCCCTATGTGATCGATGGAGTAAATGCCGATGATTTACATGATTATCGTCCAGGAATTCAAGCAGCAAAAGAACGAGGTGCGCGATCGCCATTAGCAGAGGTGGGTGTTACTAAAGCCGAAGTTCGCCAGCTATCCCAACAACTGGGTTTACCTTGGTGGGATAAACCCGCACAGCCTTGTCTTAGTTCTCGTTTCCCCTATGGAGAAGAAATTACTGTGAGTAAATTACAACGTGTGGGGAGAGCAGAAATTTATTTGCGTAAATTAGGTTGGCAAAATTTGCGGGTGCGTTCTGCAGGAGATACAGCACGTATAGAATTACCACCGGAAAAAATCAAAGACTTCGTTTTAAATACAAATTTACCAACAATAGTTGCAGCATTCCAAGATTTCGGATTTATCTACGTAACTTTGGATTTAGAAGGTTATCGCAGTGGCAAGCTAAACCAGGTTTTGAATCATGAAACATTAACTATTCCCAACAGGGCGTAGGGGATAGGGTGTAGGGTGTAGGGGCTAATTCTGACCCAATTGGGGTGTAGGGGATAGGGTGTAGGGGTTAATTCTTCCCTACACCCCACACCCGCCCCGTTGGCGCAGCGTATCAGCAGGATTCACCCGTCCACCGGAATGGCTCACGGGTAAGCACCTACGGGATTAATTTTTTTGGTTGAAACTGGCTTGTGTCCCTTGTTTTATCCCCAAGACTGATAAATTTTTCTTAGAGACTTCAAGAATAACTGGAAAAATCCCATCTGTCGCCTACAATAGAGATAGCGGAGACGCATGTTTCCGTTCACTCCTCACACCACACTCCGCCCGGACTATTGTTCGGGCGGTTCCTTATGTTCTTTTATCTCAATAGCAGAGCTTCTTTGCAAAACTAAATCCTTTACATTCCAAGCAAAGGTTTTTGCTATGGTAGAATTTTCACCAAACTTAGAAATATAACAGGCAAAGGTTTGTAGGCATGTCAGCAGCCGAACAAGTTACCGACTCTACCTTTAAACAGGAAGTATTAGACAGCGAACTTCCTGTTTTAGTTGACTTCTGGGCCCCCTGGTGCGGTCCCTGCCGCATGGTAGGTCCAGTTGTAGATGAAATTGCTTCTCAGTATGAGGAGCAAATTAAGGTAGTAAAAGTCAATACTGATGAAAATCCCAATGTCGCTAGTCAGTATGGTATTCGTAGTATTCCTACGTTAATGATTTTTAAAGGTGGTCAAAAGGTTGATATGGTAGTCGGAGCCGTTCCCAAAACCACATTAGCTAACACCATTGAAAAGTATCTAGGATAATCAACAAATCGATCAACCAACTCCAGCCTCGTAATATTTTTATTACTCAGGTAGATGGAACTCTGAAGAAATATGGGGAAAAGCTTAAAGGGGTGCGATCAAATCTCAGTAAGTTGCCAAATAAAAATCTGGAAAGGGACTTGAAGATTAATAGGGATAAACCCCGCCCTTAAAGGGCGAGGTATTCGTTATATTACACCTCTGGTTTAGCAATCAGAGGTGATTTTTTGTCTCAGTAGCGATCGCCAAGTGGGGAATAACCATTTTCTGCATTTTATAGCATTTTCCCCTTTCCCCTTTTACCTTTGGGCAACTAATACCGATTTAATAGGGATAAACCCCGCCCTTAAAGGGCGAGGTATTCGTTATAAATGATCGCAGCACATCCCTTGTTCGGTGACGTAGCATTGCTACGTCACCGAACAAGAATCTATTTGTCGCATTATTTTTTGAAATTGGTATAAAATCTGATGTCCTAATTGATATGCTTACTGCTATATTTTGATCGTCACACCGTAATAGCCCATTTCTCTACAGGTTGGGGAACGTCAAATTAGGGTAATATTTAAAACATTCAAAAATACACAATATAGGCAATATCGTAATGCCATTGTAACTGCGTCGAGGGTGACTGAAAATTAATTTTTTCATGGCTCAAGCTGAGAAATCGAGAAGCCGCACCTAGCACAGGGTATCAAATTGGGTAATTCCATACCCTAAGCGGTATATATGCCTTGGTGGGTTCTCATTTGCGTAGCGTCTTTGCTACTGATAAGTGTAGACCTCACTGGCTCGCTGATAACTGATAATTGATAATTGAAATGACCTCATCAGATTCTTTAGATACATTGGAGTCTTTGCAAGCGGATATTAGCAAACTGATCGATTGTTTACCAAATTTAAAGCATCAACAATTCATTCAACAGGCACTAGCCACCATAGTACGTCTGGCTGGTAATAACATCGATCGCCTGGACTGGAAGATACTATCTGCTTCCTTGGCAGATATGGAGCGTGGGTTTGAACTATTTTATACTTATCGCCATGTGCGTAAGGTAACTATTTTTGGCTCGGCACGACTATCTCCAGAAACCCCAGAGTATCAAATGGCAGTTGATTTTGCTCGTTGTGTCTCCCAATTGGGATTCATGGTGATGACTGGTGGTGGTGGTGGGATCATGCAGGCGGGTAATGAAGGCGCGGGGCGAGAAAAATCCTTTGGTTTGAATATTCAACTACCTTTTGAGCAAGAAGCAAACCCAATTGTAGAAGGCGATCCCAAGCTGATTCACTTCAAATATTTCTTTACTCGCAAGTTGTTTCTCCTCAAAGAGAGTGATGCTGTTGCCTTGTTCCCTGGTGGTTTTGGCACCCAAGATGAAGCCTTTGAATGTATGACTCTCAGTCAAACTGGTAAATTTGGTCCAGTGCCAGTGGTATTAATTGATAGTCCTGGTGGAGACTACTGGCGTTCCTGGAGCGAATATATTAATCAAAAATTGGTCAAAACAGGGTTAGTTAGCCCTGAAGACCCCAGTTTGTATACAATTACAGATAACCTGGAAGTTGCTTGTAAAGCCATTACCGGATTTTTCCAAGTGTACCACTCCAGCCGCTATGTGGGCGATCGCTTAGTAATTCGTCTGAAGACAGAACTCTCAGCTGCTGAAGTTGCACAACTAAATGACAATTTCAGCGATATCTTGGTGCAAGGGCAGATTGAAAGTAGTAAGGCATTACCCCAAGAGGGACAAGATGAAACTTTTGAACTACCCCGCCTACTCTTATACTTCAATCAACGGGATTTAGGTCGTCTGTACCAGTTAATTGCAGCTATTAACCAGATGGGTACTCCCTCAGCGACAACTAAGGCTCATCCAGAACTGAAGTAAGGTGCTGCACTAACAAATAGGAGTTGCTAGTAGGGATAGCCTGGAAGGGGAAAGGGATTGGATATCTCGTGTTTCTTCCATTCATATCATAGCGAGTGTGAGCGATCCCCGACTTCTTAAAGAAGTCGGGGATATGTTACCCCTAAGAACTAAAGCTAATAGGATTTACAGTCCAGATTGCAGTTGTTTATCAGCGGAATATAAATAATAGTCCTCAAAATCATGCTGCGTGATTCAGCTATTTCTTTTCCAGCATCAAGTACAGCATATGACCAAACTCCACTGGCTAGAAATTAGTGAATATGTATCTTTATATGCAGCCGCACTAGGGACTTTAGCAGCCGCCGCAACTCAACAGGTTGTTTATGCAGCCGCACCCCTAACTGTGGCTATTGGGTTAAATATAGTTAACCGAGAACGCTGGAAACAGGTACAAAAACGACAACAGCAAGCAGCTATCTATCAATTCGATATGTTGATTGACCCCTTAAGACAGCGTTTAGATAATTTTGATAATTTAACCCAAGATTTGAGTCAAAAAACACTACAACAATTAGAACAATTACAACAGCAGCAACAATTATCTAGCGGACAAACTGTTAAACCTGCTGGGATTAATATTGATGCCCTCAAACAACAAATTTCTAGCAATACAGAAGGGCAAATCACAGCAATTAGACAGCAACTTGCCCAATTAAATGCTGATACTCAAAAGAAATTTGATGCTCTGGGGCAACAGTTAAGTAGCAGCACTCAAAAACCAGGGGGACAAACCCCTAATCTAGAAGGGTTTAATCAACGAATAGCACAACTTGATGCCCGCATACAACAGTTGAGTACTAGTAACCAGCAACAAATTCAAGCAATGCAGCAAGGGCAAAGAAATATCAATTTAGAAGCCTTCAATCAACGAGTAGGACAACTTGATGCCCGGATACAACAATTGAGTACTAGCACCCAGCAACAGATTCAAGCACTACATCAAGGACAACAAGGCTTGAATATGCAAGCTGTTAATGAGCAGTTGGCACAACTTGATGCCCGCATACAACAATTGAGTACTAGTACCCAGCAACAAATTCAAGCACTACAACAAGGAACCAGAGAAACTAATACTCAGGGTGGTAACGAACAAATTAGCCAAATTGATGCCCGCATCCAGGAGCAAATAGAACCCCTGAGTCAGCGACTATTACAACTGAATACTTATACCCAACAATTAGGTACAAGTACGCAAAGACAATTGAATGAATTTAAAGCTGCGATCGCTCAATTCCAAAATCAGATGCAGGGCATTACTCCATCTGTACCGCCACTAGAACCAACTACCCAACAAAAGCTAACTCCACCACCTGCAAAAACTCAGCCCCAGCCACCAGAACCACTATCTGTTATCCCCCAACCACAAACAGCAGTACCAGGAAAACCAAACTCCACTCCCCCACCTCCACCACCTCCACCACCTCTTACCCCTAGCAGCGCTACGCCACCAGTTACAAAAAACACTGAATCAATACAAGTATTACGAGGACATACTGAACGGGTAATGTCCGTTGCTTTTAGTCCGAATGGAGAAACCCTAGCCAGTGGGAGCGATGACCGAACTATCAAAATTTGGCAACTAGCTAGGCTGAATCAAGAACCAATGACAATTACAGCACCTGGAAAGGTAAAAGCTGTGATTTTTAGTCCCGATGGCAAAACCTTGGCTAGCGGTGGTGATGATCAAAATGTGAAATTGTGGGATACACTTACATGCACAGAAATTTATACATTTACAGGCCATAGAGGCACAATTTATTCCCTTGCCTTTAGCCCCGATGGCAAAACCTTGGCTAGTGGTAGTCAAGATGAAACCATTAAACTGTGGTCTTTAGATACTTACAAAGAAACAAATACCCTCAAAGGGCATATGGATGAAGTTTTATGTGTGACTTTTAGCCCAGATGGTGAAATGATAGCTAGTGGTAGTGGTAATAGCGATCGCACTATTAAAGTTTGGTATTTAAATCAAAGTAAATTTCTCACCCTCAAAGGACATGGTAATTCCTCAGCAGGTATTGATACCGTTACTTTTAGTCCCAATGGCAAAATTTTAGCTAGTGGTAGTCAAGATAAAACCATCAAATTATGGCAAACAGAAAGAGGTAAGGAAATTTGTACCCTCAAGGGTCATACCGATGATGTTTTTGCTGTTGCCTTTAGTCCCAATGGCAAAATTTTAGCTAGTGGTAGTTATGACAAGACTATCAAGTTCTGGGAAGTAGATACAGGTAGAGAAATCAATACCTTTACCGAAAATAACGGTGTAGTTTATTGTTTAGCATTTAGTCCAGATGGCAAAATTTTAGCTAGCGGCAATGGGAATAAAACAATTGTCCTCTTACCTTTTAACATTTCCCAGGCTTGATAGTTGATGGTTGTTAGTTGTTAGTTGTTAGTTGATGGTTGATGGTTGATGGTTGTTAGTTGATGGTTTAATTCTTTCACTCCATCACTCCATCTACCTTTTGATCGCATTCCCAATCACGATCCTTGGAAATATGAGTGTTTTCACCCACTGCATATATCTATTTCTGATGATTTTATAAGGACGGCTAGATGAAAACCCCTATAGATATACAATAATGTTACTATATATTTAGTTAAATAAACAAGGGGGTGATTAAATCTTGCTAACAAACTATGTATACAAGCTCAGACCAAATACTACACAATCAACAAAAATGAGTAATTGGGTTGATATGCTAAGAAGTCATTACAACTGGTGTTTGAATGACCGATTGACCCAATACGCTCAACAATTCATACAAGGTGACTATTGCTCCCTTAGGACTAAATCTGAAGCTTGCCCTATAACTTGTTTTGTTAGCAAGAACGGTGCCACTGGTGAACCCTGGAAGGATTCTCAACAAAAAAATCCTCGTCGTGTTGCTGGTGATATTCAAATTACAGCACTACCACAATTGAAAAAAGCTCGACCCTGGTATGCTGGAATTGATTCAACAGTGTTGCAACAAAATATTAAACGCTTAGATGTAGCTTACAAAAATTTCTTTGCAAAAAAAGGATTCCCTAAATTTAAAAATCGTAGTAACTTCACATCATTTACTTACGTAATGGGTGTGAAATTTCAAGTCAATAAAATATATCTTCCTAAGCTGGGATGGATGCGGTTTTTTAATTCCCGTTCCATACCAGACGGTTTTAAGATTAAAGCTGCCACAATTAGGAAGCGCCAGGATGGTTGGTATGTTTCGATCAGAATAGAGGATAAAACTATACCAGACTATATTTCTAGACCTTTAACTGATGTTAAATCAATAATTGGTTGTGATTTGGGCATAACTAAACTTGTCCATCTTTCGGATAATCATCAGATTGATAATCCTAAATTTCTGACCAACAAGAAAACAAAACGTACTCTCAAAATCAGACAACGCAAAATCAACAGGAAAGTTAAAGGTAGCAAGAATCGTAATCAAGCAGCTACAAATGTAGGTAAATTACACAAAAAGATTGCTGATAAGCGTCAAGCCTATCAATGGTATGTAGCCAACAAAATTGTTTCTAGAAATGTTGATGCTATTGCTGTTGAGAACTTAAATGTTGATGCAATGAAGCGACGCTGTAAACCAAAATTAGATGAACAGACGGGACAATTTTTCAGAAATGGTCAGTCTAGAAAAAGAGGTTTGAATCGGTCTATCACTGACGCTAGCTGGAGTGATTTGATTTTAAAAATCGAGTATCTTGCTGCAAAGCATGGAAAGGTTCTAATTAAAGTCAATCCAAAACACACCAGCCAAAAATGTCAAAATTGCGGACATACTGATGCTTTAAATCGTGATGATGAAAAGTTCATTTGTACCCTATGTGGATATATGAGCCACGCGGATATTAATGCTGCAAAAAATATCAGAGATCGAGTATTTT
>JASJDS010000273.1 GCA_030065055.1 Calothrix sp. MO_192.B10 | reverse complement strand
TTCTAGCTTTTAGTTCTTCGTTGGGCGGTAGGGTTCCCTTGTGAAACAAGTTACTAACTCTGCCTATATTAGCACAATTTAGCTTCTTTATCCCATCTTCTAAGGGTGGTAATACTGACTCCATAATGTTCTGCTGCTTGTTTTGGGGAGACATACGCTTTAGTCAATAACCTCTCCAAACCTCAACATTTCTCTTGTGGATATTTGGAGATATTTGAAAAGGTTTGGTAAGAAAATTATTTAATAGTAACGCCTCCCTTAGATTCCTAAATCTTTGGGACTTCTTGTTTAGCCTTTAGGCGGAAAAGGGTCATTCCCATAGGACCAAGCCTCGCGAAATCTACCGTTTTGGCGATGGATCACCAATTCAGCAATTCGAGATCGAGCCACTGGCTTCCCATAACCAATCGTTCTCCTCTGGGTTCGATGAGTACTAAGTGGGTTGGGGTTCCCTGCAATCTTGACCGCCCATTTCCCGTTATAGGGAACAATATGAATTTTTTTCATACTTATTATTTTTTTCATATTTATTGTGGGATTATTCACCCACATTTAGTTTACAATACATATGTTAGCACAATTTTGTAAACCGACCATCTTATGATCGGCACTCGTATCAAGCTTGCTCGAAAAAAAGCTGGCTATTCACTGCGTGATTTAGCCAAAGTACTTGGTGGCAAAGTATCTGCACAGGCGATCGGCAAATATGAGCGAGGTGAAATGACTCCCAGTTCTGATGTTTTGATTGCTCTTAGTAAGGCTTTAGGGGTTACCGTAGCTTACCTAATGGATACCCAAGGGGTTGAGCTAACCTCTATTGACTTTCGTACCAAAACAGGTACTACTGGTAAAGATCGCGCCCGTGTTGAAACTGAAGTCATTGAATGGGTAGAGCGGTATCTCCAAATTGAGGAGATCCTTGATTTAGACGGCACTCATTGGCAAAAACCATTTGAGCAATTAGAAGCAATTCATTCTATTGAGGAAGCAGAAGACATTGCGAATCGTGTACGAAGCCGTTGGAAACTGGGTTTCGATCCAATTCCTAATATGACTGAGCTTCTTGAGGAAAAGGGTTTAAAGGTTCTAATTGTTGACCTTCCACAACGGGTATCAGGCTTCACTTGTCTTGTAAAAAGGCGAGGAGACTTAGCTGATTTACCTGTAATTGTTGTCAATAAAAAATGTTCGCTGGAACGTCGAAGGTTAACTCTTGCCCATGAACTGTGTCATCGTTTGATTGATCCTCGTTTGTCTGAAAAGGATGAAGAAAAAGCAGCCAATCGATTTGCTGGAGCTTTTCTGATGCCACGCTCTCATTTAGAAAAAGAAGTTGGTAAGCATCGCCACTCTCTCGGATATCGAGAATTAATTTCCCTAAAACTAATCTATCGAGTTAGTGGTGCAGCACTAATTGTTCGTCTACGGGACATTGGGATTATTTCCAGTTCTGTACTCACTTATATGTTTCAATCCGTTGCTCGAACTTGGCGTACTAATGAGCCAGAGGAATTGGAACCCCAGGATAAGAGGGGTGAGTATGAGCAACCTCGACGCTTTGAGAGGTTGTGTTATCGCGCCTTAGCTGAAGATTTGATTTCCCTCTCTAAAGCCGCAGAACTCTTGCGTTGCTCGATTGAAAAAGTAGAAGCTGGACTGAAGGGACCGAAATCAATAGATGCGAATTCTCATTAGTGATACGTCTTGTTTAATAGATCTGCGTAAAGCCTCCTTATTGGAGGCTTTTGTACAGCTTCCGTATGATTTAGTTATTCCTGATATTCTATTCGAGCAAGAGTTAGTGCAGTTTTCAAATGTTGAGAAACAACTCATAGCAGAAGAATTAAGAATCGTGAGTCTTCCTAGTGAGGGAGTCCTTAGAGTCCAAAGTGTGAGCCGAGATTATCCTGCTTTAACATTAAATGACTGCTTTGCTTTTGTTATTGCAGAACAGACCCCAAATTGCATCTTAATGACTGGAGACCGTAACTTACGTGACTTGGCAACTAGTTCTGGTATAGAAGTTCACGGGGTTCTCTGGGGAATAGACGAGATGTACAGTGCTAGGGTTGCTATAGTTAATCAGCTATATTCTGCTCTACTGCTTTTCAAGGCAGATTCCACAGTAAGACTTCCTTTACATGACTTAAATCGTTGGATAGAAAGATATCAATCCCTGTTAAATAATTAAAAAAAAGAATGGGACAGATGGGTGGATGGGTAGGGGCACGGCACCAGAGTGATATTTTTATACACTATAAAGATTGTGGATGCCGTGCCCTTACGAATCATGTATGTGTCGCAAACATTATTTGAATTGGTAAATGATTCTTGACAAATTGCTGTCAACTGCACCTGGACTTAGTCCATTATCCAATCTACAGTAAAAGAGCTTAATTCACACCATCATTTCCCCACACACAAAGAGCGATCGCTCTGTGTTACTTTAGAATTATTCCCTAAATAATCTTGCAGCCAACTACAACCCATAGTAAGTAGCTTTTGTAATTGCAAATCTGATAAGTTCTGTAAAATTATTGTCCCCGCACTACTACTAATTCCCAAACTTTTACCATCGGGACTGAAACTAACACTATTAAACTGATTATCTTTAACCTTCAGCGTCAGTAACAAATTACCATCACTATTCCACAACCTTACTTTGTCATTGCTGGTGGCTGCTAAGAGTTTACCATCGGCACTGATACTGATACTGGTAAAGCGATCGCCATCTTTGGTAAAGTTCCTGACTATTTTACCATCCACTGTCCACAGTTTCACCATACTATCAATACTAGCGGAGGCGATGGTTTTACCATCTGCTGACCAAGCTAAACTATATACTGGGCGTTGATGTTGTTTGAAGGTGTAGAGTAATTCTCCATTCCGTTTCCAGATTTTCACCGTATTATCATCGCTGGCGGAAGCAAGTAACTCTCCATTGGGACTAAAGCTCACCCAGTTGACGGCATCTTCATGTCCGAATAAAGTGTTTAACAGTTTACCGTTGGCATTCCATAACTTCAGGGTGCCATCACCACTAGCTGAGGCAATGGTTTTTCCATCCTTTGACCAAGCAACACTTAAAACTTCTTTGATATGACCGGATAGGGTTCTCAGTAGTTTACCATCTCGCTGCCATAGTTTAACTGTTGTATCTCCACTGGCTGAAGCCAACATTGTTTCATCGGCACTAAAAGCCACATCCCACACTGTTTTGCTGTGTCCTGATAAAGTTGTCAGTAATTTACCATCCCGTTGCCATAATTTAACTGTGTTATCGTGACTCGCGGAAGCCAGCAATTTACCTGTATTAGAAAAACTGACTTGAGTTACCCCTTGACTATGACTTTTCAGCTTTTGCAAGCGTACATCTTGCCAATGCCAAAGTTTAATGGTTGTGTCTCGGCTGGCGGAAGCTAGGGTGTTACCGTCGGGGCTAAAAATAATACTAGTAATCCAATCCCCGTGTCCTTTGAGGGTATCTACTAATTCCCCTTGTAATGTCCAAATTTTCACGGTTTGGTCAGTACTAGCTGAAGCAATGGTATTACCATCGGGGCTAAAAGTGACGGTTGTTAAGCCGTGGTGATGTCCAGAAAAGCTGGATATTAATTTACCCGAACGGTTCCACAGTTTGATGTCACCATCTAAACTAGCAGAAGCTAAGGTTTTACCATCAGGGGACCAATTTACCTGTAATACTGTGTCTTGATGACCGGATAGGGTACGGAGTAATTTACCATTAGTATCCCAGAGTTTAATGGTTTTGTCTGTACTTGCAGAGGCTATAATTTTACCATCAGATGACCAAGCCAAGCTTCTCACTGGTTCTTTATGGGCGGGGATGGTTCTGAGTAAATTGCCGTTCTGGTTCCAAATTCTGATGGTTTTATCCGTACTTGCCGAGGCAATAGTTTGACCATCGGGGCTAAAAATTACACTATTAACTATATCCGTATGTGCTAATAAGGTGTGGAGTAATTTACCATCTAGACTCCAGATTTTGATGCAGTTATCTGCACTTCCAGAAATGATGGTTTTGCCATTGGGACTGAAACTAACGCTGTTTACCTTTTTGCGATGTCCCTTGAAGGTATGGAGTAATTTACCGTCAGATTGCCACAATTTGATTGTATTGTCTGCGCTAGCAGAAGCAATTAACTTACCATCAGGGCTAAAACTCACGTCATTGACTTCAGAAGTATGTGCTTCTAAACGGTTGCGTTCTTTGATGCCATATACTACTTGATATAGGGCAGTCATGACTTCTTCCTGGGCATCTGCGTCTGGTAAAACTGCTCCTTGGAGTTTCCTCCCGGCTTTTAAACCAGATTTTAAAGCATCAATATCTTTATCTAAGGCAAATAAGGCTGAACTAGATGCACTAGCAGCTTGGCTAGCGGCAATTAGTGCCTGTCGCCATTGATAAATTGCCATAGTAATGGAAGCAGTTAAGGCTATAATCGCGATCGCAGATAGTGCTAAGATAATCTTCAGAAAACGGTTAATTTTAGCTTCACTAATCCGTTGTTGTTCTTTGTCAGCTAGTTCTGCTTCTAATTTTTGCTGTTGGAGTTCTGCGGCTAGGCGCTCGATTTCGACTTGGCTGAGTTCTTCCCGTTTCCGCAGTTCTTTTAATTCTGTCAACAAATTTAAACCCTTTTGGGGGGAAGTATCTAACCCATCCAGGAGTTTGACTTGCTGATTTTTTTGCCGCAATTCACTGTTGAGTTGGGCAATTTCTGCTTCCCGATATTGCACTTTTTGTCGGAGTTGATTCAGTTGAATTTGCAGGCTTGATTCCCCTTGTTGCAGGTAGCGAATCAAATCCACCAGGTAATCATGAATTAATTGATAGCGTTCTGGCACGTCAGGGAACAGAACTACCAATCCAGAATGTACTAGTATTTCTAAGACTAAATCTAACTGTTCGGCATTCTCAAATTCTGCTAATTCTGCGGTAATTTCTGCTTTGGTTTTAAATGGTCTTTTGCGATTTTCATCTGTCAGTAAATACAAAACTAATAAAGCAGCTCGTTCATTTTCTTTACCGCAATCGGCAATCAGTTCCTTAATATATTGCTCAATTAATTTATTATGCCTATAGGATTGATATTGTGATAACTTGGTAATCCGATTATCTTGCAGTTGATTCCCTACCACCTGTAATTCAATGGGACGTACTTCTCCTAATTCTGACGATAAATCCGTCACCAAGGCATCAATTAATTCCGGCTCCAAATGGACTTGAGAACGCTCCGTTAAACATTGGATCACATTTTTGGCATCCTGGGTGGAAAAATTATTTAATTGATAGCGGATATTTTTATCCAGGATATTATAATTAATTGGTTCTAAGGCTGATAAATGCTTTAATTTCAGTAATTGATACAGATAATCTCCCCGCAAGGAAAAGATAATTTTCACAAAGGGAATTTGCAGACAATCACACAAAAACAAATCAAATTCTTCTATTTCCTTCCTATCTGTATAACCAAAGAAAAATTCTTCAAACTGATCGAAAATTAAGACAGTAATCAGTTGATTGTGAGCATTTGACCGCAATTGTTCTAGTATACCTGCCGTGGTGAGGTGTGTGGCAGGATAAGGAGGCATATCGGCTTCCGTTTCTCCCTTACTATCGGCAATGGCTGCTGATAAAGATGTGCCTAATTCTCGCACCCAGTCAGTATAAACTTGCAAAACCACGGGTATGGCAATTTGATCCCCCAAGGCGCGATTTTGCAGCGCGGGTACTAAACCTGCCGTCACCGTAGAACTTTTACCCACCCCCGAAGGACCATGAATAATAGTTAATTTTTGTGCTGGACGACTAATTCTCCCAATTAACTGCTTCACATCCCGCTGTCTGCCAGAAGCAGAGATTTCTAGGGCAATACTACCCACCCCCAAAGAAGAATTTAAGACGGGGTTAGTTGCCTGTTGTTGGGGTTGTAATTTCCCCGCACCAATAAAAGCGCGAAAACCATATTGCTGCTCCACAGAGCGACGTTGCTGGCGGATGGTAAACGCCTCTAAATAACAACCAGCCTGGAAATATAGCCATCGCAATTTACGTAATAACCGGATGTAGCGATGGGCATCGTATCTATAATCACTGTCTATTAATGCCGTAGTTAAAGTTTTCCTCGCTTCTGTTAAATGTAGGGCAGTAATTTTTTCCTCCCCTAAATGTTGTTGTGCCTCTACCAGCATCAAACGATACATCTGTGCTAACAGTAGGGGGAATAAGCCTTGCTCTGCATCTTGATTGTCTGGGGATTCAGATAATTTCCATAGGGCGATGTTAGCAAATTGACTTGCCTGTTTCCAGTGAGATTCGTGTAAAGCCGCTTCCGCCAGCATTCCATAGTCACAAGCTAGTTGGATATGGCTACCATAGGTTTGATGCAATTCTAGGGATTGCTGTGCTACCTGCTGCAAATCTTGCCAATCCCCCAGTTGTTGCAAAACAACCCCCAAGTGAACGATAAATTGAGCGACAATATCTTGTCGTTGGGCACTGCTAAACACTTGCAAGCATTGTTGGAAGTAAGACTTTGCCTCTTGCCAATGGTGGCGATTATCAGACTCGTGTCTTTCTGCAAGGCGAAAATAACACAAGCCAATGTAAAACAGTAATACTCCCTGACGCAACAAATGGGGAGACGAAGGTACGGGGGGATGGGGAGGAAAGGAAAAATTATAATTTTTGCCACTATCCCATTTAGAAACTATGTCCCCATCTACCTCTTGCTGCCAAAATTGTAAACTTTGTTGAAAATGTGTCGTTGCTTGGTTGATGCGATCGCTAATATAATTATCTAACCCAAAAACAAAGTCTAAATCTGCCTGCAAATGGGGTTCTAGGGTAATACCGCGACTATTTAAATCCCGGATAGCACAGGAAAACTCATCCCTATCGCGATACCAAAATTGTTTCCCCCCACCCATTTTTAGGGAAACAACGGGAATTTTCCCCTCTAAAGTAGGGGCAGTGCTACCCTTGAGGATATTGCCAAATAGGGCATCCGTCTCCTCTTGCAGAAATTGCAATAAATCCTCAGCCGTCATTTCAAAACGGATGGGAGTCGCCGCCCAACTGGCAAAATCTGGAGCTAAACGCCGCAATTGACCCAATACCCGGTCATTTACCCACAAAACCATAGGAAAAGGATGATGTTTGCGAAATTCATCCCGCACCTGATTAATGGTACTCAGCAAGTCATCCAGAGCATCCACCGACTCCAAACCCAATACCATCAAAGCAGAAGGTTGCTGATAATTCAGCCCCAGGTGGATAGTATTGTACAGACTTCTAATATGACGGGGGACAGCCACCTGTTGGATGTGGTGGTTAGGTAAATACTCGGACTGCAATTGTTGTAAAATTTGCCTTCGCAAGCAATGGTAATTACAACGCACCAACACCAGGGAAAATTGACCATCAGAAAAAGCGATCGCCCGTGACAAACTTTTTAAAGCACGCTCGTTATGCTCTACAATACTTTCTGTTGAGCCTTGTGTAGCCATGATTGGAATTTCTCTGTTTCTGCCAGAAATGGATTGACGGAAAACCAAGTTCCCTGATGATCCCAGTACTCAAACACAAACAAACTCCGCAAGAGAATTTGGTATTCGATATCACCCCTAACCTTTTGTTGTTGAACGACTTGAAAGATTAATTCCCATTCGTCATCAGTAATTGCCTTCACCCGATAATCCCGGTGTTCCCGAATCACCCGTTCTAAAAAACGACGTTCAAATGGCGGATCTTGCTCCCGCAGGCAGTCAAATAGCAAACCTAAAAAGCTGCGTACATGACCCCCACTAATTAGACATAACCTGTCTAAAGTCTCCACACTATCAAACACCTCTGTAATTAAATCTAACCTGTTTTCGGGATTAATGTCAGGGAAAGCCCTTGCCAGTAGCATTTGTCGCATTAATTCCAATCCCTGGTCATACACCGCCCCAGAACGCAACCGCACCGGAATCATGGGCAATACCTTGGGAGCCACCCCACCCCCCAAACGATGTTGTAATTCCGCACTATCGTTAGAAAAAGTTAAAGACAGGGGAATAGTGTAAACAACATGACAATTGAGCTTGCGTAATTGCTCCCCCCGATCTATAAATAAATAATCAGGTAGCGATCGCCCGGAAGGTAGGGTTCTAATCCCCACCCGATCCAAATTATCCACAATCACCACCAAACCCTTCTTACCCCTGGCTTTTAGCTCCGTTTTTGCCCGAGCCAATAGCTCCTGATTAATGGACTTTAAAAGATTCTCTGTCCTTGGTTCTAAGTAATCCCGGAACCGCCGCCGTAATTGCACGCTTTCTTTGGTTTTCGCCGTAATTTTGGCAATGCCCACCGACAATTCTGCCCCCACATCCAAATCCATGGGTGTTTGCAAAAAATCCTTAATTTCTGTAAACAAATTCTTAAAATAACCAGGATGCAACCTAATTTGCATCGCCTCCAAACTTTCGCTCACCTGTCCTGCGATCGCTAGGAAAACATCAGTCACATCCACATCCACCATTTCTAACACATGGGTGGACTCAAAGTAAACCACATGGAATTGCTTCTGTTCTAACTCCGCCTGCAACCGTAACAATTCCGTAGACTTGCCACAGCCAATATGCCCCGTAAACAACTGACAAGTGGGAGTTTCCGGCGATATGCGGGAAATAGTACGTTGCAGAGCCTCAATCATTTTACCACCCCGCACCGAAGCAAAATCAATATAATATCGGCGATCGGCAGCATTTCCCATGATTAAAGGTCTGCTCGGATTACAAGCTTGATAAAATCTTTCTAAATTTAAGAACATAGCTAATCCACCTCATGGGGGGAAATTTGCAGATTAACAATAAATCAATAACTATATTGTTATTAATGTATTTTTGTCAGGATTATGAATTTGTATACTTCATTTCAAATACAGAATAACCTAGTATATTTCCGGACATTTTTCTACTAGTTGTTTGACGAGTCGCGGGCGTTTAGATCCCCGACTTCTATCCTAGGAATTGCTACAATGTGCGGATATTGATTTAGAAGTCGGGGATCTGTTGCCTAGCCATCAAAACTTATGAAATGCAATACTAGTGGTCTACCACATTAGTTATGAGGGGTAGAGTCAGAAACCGCAGAGGCGCAGAGAGCGCAGAGTCAGAGGAGGAGAGGAGAAGTCTAGAAGTTGGTTTGCCCATCAAAATTAATGTGGTGGAGTACTA
>JASJDS010000272.1 GCA_030065055.1 Calothrix sp. MO_192.B10 | reverse complement strand
AAAACCTACCGGGGGACTCTCGGAAAGTAAACGCCCAACACCTGAATCGGCAGGGTTTTAAGGAAATATCAGTACTCCCAATTGGGTAAAGGTATTGAGCCTGGGAACTTGCATCTTTCAAGATAACGACATCCCCCAAGGGATACGTTGTGAATCTCCTTACTTCTAGTAAGGAGAGCGTCAATCGAGCCTGACTTGAATAAGTAATATTTGCCCTTAGGAATTAAGTCTTTAGGGGGGTATTTATTCAAAGTAAAGGCAGGATTATAATGGTAAATATCGACGACTAGGACGAATAAGGAACTGGTAAGAATGACCCAAGTGGTTTTAGGAGAAAATGAAGGAATAGATTCGGCTTTGCGCCGCTTCAAGCGTCAGGTTTCTAAAGCTGGCATTTTAGCGGATGTAAAATATCATCGGCACTTTGAAACACCAATAGAAAAGCGTAAGCGGAAAGCAGTTGCTGCTAGACGCAAGCGACGTTTTAAATAACCCATTTGTTAAATGCTGACATTACTTGACGACATTCTTGACAAGTCATAGCAAGGGTTGAGCATCAAATTTACAAAAATTATATAGCCGCTATTGGGGAAATATCCCTGAGGCATCATGGTTGAATGGGATAGGATAAACACCTACCCGTCAACCATAATTTTTTTGTATTATCCCTATGCCAGGATTCATGATGTCTTGCCATGACAGGGATCGGGTTGCAATTTATGATTTATCAGGCTCAGAAATACTGAAATCAATACTATTACAGCGGTTCATTGCCTTCTCTACCCCTTGTTTGAGAGATAATTCCACACATTCAATCACAAACTGGATTACCTCAGACATAAGTTGATTTTCCGCAGGTGAAAATTTTCCCAGTACATGGGAAACTGTCTTTCTATCATCTTCCTTCACCGCACCCTTTGGTTTACCAATACCAATACGCAACCGAGGAAAGTTTTGTGTGTTCAGATGAGAAATGGTACTTTTCATTCCATTGTGTCCTCCAGCTGAACCAGATAAACGTAGCCTGGTTTTGCCTAAAGGTAAATCCATATCATCATAAATAACCAGTACAGATTCAGGAGACAACTTATACCAATTTGTGACTGCCTGTATTGCCTGTCCCGAAAGGTTCATATAAGTTGATGGTTTTAATAAGCGGATTTTTTTTCTGTCAACAGGTGCAAAACCTTCTCCATAATCTCCTTGAAACTTACGATTTCCGGCTAAATTAATCTGCCAGGAACGGGATAAAGCATCCACCGCCGCAAACCCAATATTATGGCGAGTTTGCTCGTATTTAGGTTCTGGATTCCCCAAACCAACAATTAGCTGGGGAATTACTAAAGCTTTTTTGGTAGCAGTCTCTGTCATTTCAGTTATCAGTTAACAGTTATCAGTTATCAGTTTCCCCATCGATAAATCAAGGGGTAAGATATACGGCAAAAATTTTTCTGCCTCCACAAATATAATTTGGGGGCTTGATACCGATTACTGTTTGGTCATTCGATTTTGGATTTTGGAAAGTCACGAGAGTGTCATACCAAGTTGCTTTCAAAGATAGTATTTTGTCATTGCGACTGGAGCGGAGCGGAAGGAAGCAATCTCACCAACTCGAACTACTACAATAGAACGCAACTTAGTATCAATTATCCCTTAGGGAACTCCAAAAAATAAATTATCCAATTTTTGTCACTAAAACGACTTTCTCCCCCCCTGCATTCAGGGTGATTGGTTATTTTTTTATTTGTCAGTCCCTTATATAACCTATCCTTTTTCCTTAGTCCCTGCTTCAATTTGTTTAGTTTCCAGCTCCGCAGTAGTTGTCATAGCCTCTTCTAATTGCTCTGCTTCCTTTTGAAATTCATTTTGAAACTCTTTGGAAGCTTCTTGAAAACCCCGAATTGCTTTTCCCATGCTGCGTCCAATTTCTGGTAACTTCTTGGGACCAAATATAAGTAGTGCTACACCCATGATTACAGCCATCTCTGGGAGTCCTATACCAAATATATTCATCAGATTTTGTCTCCTATCAACTCTAGCAACGCCGCAGCAACCCACATTTGTAGTTTAATCCAAAAATCTTAACCATTTAGAATTAAACCACGTCTATTTTGAAAACCATAGTTTTTGCTTACGAGTATTCAATCGGATGAGGTGGGCACGGCATGATTAAGGTTAGGGAGCAATGCAAGAATATTGTGGGTGCCGTGCCCCTACAGGGGAATTTCTTGTTTGGTATTTCCCAGAGGAAAAACTCCAGTTCTCAAGATGGATGAGGTTTAAATCAATTTTTAAGTTCCAGAAAACTCCCTAATACCATTTTAGATTTTAGATTTTAGGTTTTGAGGACAGTGTACTCTTGGGGAGTTATTTCAGTTATCAGTTATCATTTATCAGTTAGCCTCCTTCACTCTTGTGCTACCCTAACAGTTACCCTATCGATGAATCGAGGGGCTTGAGAATTGAGAATAAGGAAAACATTTTTGACTCTCCACGGATAAATCCGGAGGCTTGTATCCAGTTTATTTTTCGGTCATTGTGTCTTGTGGGTTTCCCACGCTTGTGCAAATGGCATGGTTTCCCCATGAACAACTACTGTCTGGGATGGTGCAAAGAGCTACTGGATAAGGTTTGCACCAGAAGAAAGACGAAAAAACCCGGGCAAGCCGGGTTATAGAACTATGTCTAGGCAAGCTGATAATGCTATTTGCCTAAACTCTACCAATCTACAGGTACGCCATCAAGAATGAGTGACTTGTTATAGATTTGTAGAATAATCAGCAGAAAAACGAAGAATAAAAGCATAAAAGTTCCCATTAGAGGGGTAGTACCCCAACCTGGAGCAACTTTACCATATTCAGAATTTAGGGGTCTGAGGATATCTCCTAACCGCGTCCTTTGTGCCATATTTCACCTAAGACTAGTTACCAAAGCATTTTGTAATCTTCTTTGACGTTCTCTCCGTCCTCAAGGAGCGGAGATTCTAAATATCACTATTTAGGTTTCCTCTTTCTTAGACAGACCTTTAAATTATCTATCTCTTGCGAGCAATGCTTAAACCGTCAACCGTTCAATAGAACCAGTTAGCAAGCCTAACTTAGATAACCCCAGAGGGTCACGTCTCCAGAGGCTTACTAGGATATAGAACCTAGAGTTATCGTGCGCCCCACGATACCTTCTATTTGATGAAAGAAGAGTCGAAAAGCTTTAACTTCTCTGATTGCTACTTTGTTGATTTCGCCAGCTATGTTTATACTCGTGTTCGCTACCGAGCTGTCTTTATTGTTTCCCGAACTGTCGTGTTTCACCCATTTGGGTCGTCCTGTATCGGCGGATATTCTACCTGAGACGATTTAATTTTATCACAAGGGATTGTCGCAAAAAGTCGCCCTATAAGAACTTGGCTTTAGACCCATTATTAATCCCAAGCGTGGTAAAATAAAGAAGCCTACTGCACCCTAGTGTGTAAGCGTGAGGCAAGATTGGTGTTTCTCGCTGCTATCTTAAATGTCGCAAGAGGACTCCCGTCACACCCGAAGGGTTTGACGGTGAGGATTCCGGTGAGCGTCAGCCGAACCGATGAATTGCGACCAGTATAAAACCGACCGCAGGGAGACACTTTAATCTCAGAACATAGTAGAATTAAAGAGCCAACGCACTCAGATGTGCCTAGTGAGGCAAGATTGGTGTTTCTCGCCAGATAACTCGCATCACCAAAAAGAAATACCGGAATACCGGGGGGTCGAATGTTATGAATGAGAAGACAATACATACAAATAAGTATTGTTTGGTTTGCTGCCGGACAGTCAGTGAACATTAAACAGATGCTTGTGGAGGGGAATCTGGACGGGGTTCTAGGACGGAGACGACCTAGAGCTAGACAAACCCAATAAAGCAAGAATCTACCATCAACCCTGCGGGTATGATGGTGAGAGTGTCAATTTTTTATTATGGAAAATATGGAACCCGCAACAGTTATTAGCATTTCTGTCGGCGTTGTCTTGATTGTAGTCACCGTCCTCTCCATCTATACCTCCTTTGGACCACCGTCTAAACAACTTAGCGATCCTTTTGAGGATCATGAGGATTAGGAGGGAAAGAGTGAAGGAGTGAAGGAGGGAAGGAGGGAAGGAGGGAAGAATTCTAACTCCGAACTCCGAACTCCGAACTCCCTCAACTAGTTATTGATTAAGCTGAAAGCTGGTAATTTTCCAAGGCTTAATGGTGATACTTTCCTTGGCTGGTAAATTTTCTGGCTGGGATAAAGAACGCTCTAATAAATCTACGGAATTGCCCAAACTCAATCCTAAATCACTCTGTAAACTCAATTTGGCTGTTTCTCCTTGGCACTCATAGCAACGTAGAATCCATTGCTGTGGATTTTCCTCTGCTTGCTTAAATGCCATCAAGATTAAATTGCCTGCTGATAAGTCCAAGAACTTACCTATGGGGGATAAAGCTTTTTTATCCCCTGGCTGGGGTAAAGTGCTGATGGCAATTTGTAATGGTACGTTCAATTCATAACCCCGTCTCACGGTTTGTGCTGCTTGCCAGTTTCCAGTATGGGGATATAAGGCATAGGTAAATTCATGTCTACCTTTGTCTGCTTCTGAATCTGGCCAATTCGGACTTCTCAATAGGGTTAAACGCAATAGATTCGGCTGGCTATCATAACCGTATTTACAATCGTTGAGCAAGCTGACACCATAATCATTTTTGGTTGCTGATGGTGATTCTATGCCCTCTTGTGTTAAGTCTGCCCAACGTAAAGCTGGTACTTCCCATTTTGCTGTTTCTGCTGGGGTTTGGGGTTTGGTGGAACGGCGAATGGCTCCACAGGGGATTTCATAGGTGGCAAATTCTGATTGGATGTTAAGGGGAAATGCAGCTTTGACCAAGACGTGAGATTCTTGCCAATCAACGGTTGTAGCTACTTTCAGTATGGGTGATTGAGATTGAAGGATGTAATCACAGCAAAACTGAGATTTTCCGATTGTTCTAATGACTCTCACTCGTGTTTGTACGGAACCGCTTTCCAGTACTTCAATGGATTCTAGGGCTGCTGATGGTAGGGGATTCTTCTGATAGTTGGGTTCTATGTTCCATGCATCCCAGTATTGACCGCTGTCTTGAAATGCCTGGAGCTGATTGCCTGCTCCATCTGCAATTATTTCCCTTTGATTAATTTTGTCAAATACACTCCCTAAGTTACCTGTCTCTTCGTCAACGATCGCTCGCAAATATTCATTTTCTAAGGTGACTCCAGGGGCGGAAAATTCTCCTGGTTGCGATGGTAATTCTAATATGGTATTTTCATAATGCGGGCTTGTACTGTCTTTTTCGATTTCTTGTGGAGATAACCAGAAAAGAACATAGCCCACAGAAGGAATATTGTTTGCTAAAAATAATAGCTTGCCATCTGCACCTAATTGGGAAGTTTGGGGTTGTCCGTTGGTATCAATGATTTGCCATGCCGAATGAGTTGCACCAATTTCAGGTAAGGAAACTGCAACTACTTCCGATCGCTCCCAGTTGAGGGCATTGAAAACTACCACAGGTAAACTATGGGGATGTGGTGGTTCTGGCAGGTTAATTTGGGATGCGATCGCATCTAAGGACTGTTGTAATATTTCTGTGCCTACCCGTTCTACTTGTTGCCATTCTGGCAGGGCATCTTGGTACACTTCGGTGATGGAGGTACCGGGAAGAATATCATGGAATTGGTGAAATAAAACTTGCTTCCAAGCTGTTTCTAATTTTTTTTGGGGATAAGTAATACCACTGGTGATATTAGCAAAAGAAGCAAATAATTCGGCTTGGTATAACAGGTTTTCACAGTTTCTATTCCAGCGTTTTTGATCTGCATGGCTGGTATAGCAGCCGCGATGGAATTCTAAGTACAGTTCGTCGTTCCATGTGGGGAGAGTGGAGGAGTGAAGGAGTGATGGAGGGAAGGAGTGATGGAGTGGGGGAGTGGGAGATTGAGAGAGTAGGGGCGGGGTTTCCCCGCCTGGAGTGGAGGAATTGAGGGGAGATGTGGTTTCTTTGCCGTTGGTATCTACGGGAAGTTGCTGGGTTGGTGTTATTTGCTGTAAATAGTTTTCGGCGGTGATAAATTCTAGGGGAGGTAAGTGAGGGGAGTTTTGCCAACGTCGGGCGATTTCTAACATATCACGGGTGGGTCCACCGCCATGATCCCCCACACCAGCCAGCCATAGGGATGATTTTAACCCTGTTTGAGTTTGCCATTCACAGTCATATGCTGCCATTTTCACAGGATCGATACCTTCACCAATGGGAGAGGACATGAGACTCAATACTTGACTTCCATCAGGCGATCGCCACCAGAAAAAACCGTGGGGAAATCTGGTAGTATCGTTCCAGCGCAGTTTTTGGGTGACAAAGTACTCTACCCCTGCCTGCTGTAAAAATTGGGGTAAAGTCCAACAAAAGCCAAAGCTATCGGGAACCCACACCACCGTTGATAGCTTGCCGAATTTTTCTATCCCATAACCTTGTCCGTACAGTAATTGACGAACAATGGATTCCCCGGAGATTAAATTCAAATCTGGTTCAATCCAAAAACTACCTACTACTTCCCAAACTCCGGCATCTACAGCAGCCTGTATACCTTCAAATAAGTCGGGACGGTGTTTTTCTATCCATGCATACAGAGCCGGGGTAGAATGGCAAAAAATCAGCTCTGGGAAGTCTTTTTGCAGTTGTAGCACCGACTCAAAAGTATTTTGTGCTGCCTTCCAAGTTTCACTCACCCGCCACAACCATGCCATGTCTAAATGTGCATGACCCAAAAGATAGATTTTTGATTGGGGATGGAGGATTTTTGTTTGAATTAAGCGATCGCGTAGTAAAGTTAATGAGGAATCTATTTCTGCTTTGGATGAGCCTACACCATCAATATCCTTTACCATTGCAGCTAATATATCTAGCTTTTCGGGAGCGAATGTTTTCAGGTACTGTTGCAGTACTGCCAACTCATCAGCTACAAATCCCGGTTCTGGGAGACTATCATCAGTGGATTGATAAACTAAACGGGAACTCATCAAAGCTCCATCACAATGTCCAGGACTTACCAAACGGATGGTAACAATAAACTCATCCCCTGGATTCACCTGACGTTCGAGTAATACCCTGGGGGAAAAATCAAATAAATCTCCCTCTGCTGCTAACTTTCCATTGACATATACCTGAGCATTATCAGCCCACCAAACTAATGCCAGTCGCACGGATAAACCTGTTGTTTGATAACCTTGTATATCAGTAGGAATAACTATGTGTTGCCCCAACCATAGAACCTTTCTACCTCCATCCCAAGTGATATTTCCTTTGTCATTCAGTTGGGGAATACTCCAACTAGAAATATTCGCTGCTGTGACATCCCTGGCTTCTACAGCATCTGCACAATATCGCCAACCAGAGTGGATATCAACCTGACTGTAAGAGCGTAGCTTCTCAATGGCATCTGAGATAATTTCTGTATTTGCTGGTGATACTGGGGTAGTCATACAATTTTAGATTTTGGATTTTAAATTTTGGATTGTCTCCACAGATAAAACCGGGGAAGGAGTGAGGGAGGGAAGGAGTGATGGAGTGATGAATTAAAAACTGTCAACCATCAACTGTCAACTAACAACTAACAACCATCAACTGTCAACTAACAACTAACAACCATCAACTGTCAACTAACAACTAACAACTAACAACCACCAACCACCAACTAACAACTAACAACCATCAACTAACAACTAATATTATTTCTTTCAAGGAGCTTGGGTATGGAATTTGCTGGCAAGGATACAGATTACTTTTTGATCGTATTTCGCTAAAATCAGATTCTAAATCCCTACTTTAATTTCTAATAGCAATCTCCACCTCTAGTAACAGAAGTACTTGAAACTTAATCTATCTATTGCTATATTTACCCAGTATTTTATTGTTTAGCGGGAGTCTCAGACGTAAACAATAATCTCCATCAAAACCTAATTACCATGCCTTCCGCTGACTCCGAACGATATCAAAGCCGACTGTTTAACTTTTTTCACCAGCAAACCCGACGCTGGGGAGAAAAAGTTCAACGTACCTTCCGTCATGTTAAAGTTAATGCCAACTGGTCAGTAGAAGCAATACTACATTCTGCTGTGTTAATGATGCGAAAAGTGATTGAATCCCGTGGTAAAAGGCTGAAACCGGGAAAACAGCAGGATACATCGACGGTTTACACCGAATATACAGATACTCAACAGCAAGAATTAATTAACAGTCAGGAGAGTCTCAACCCATCACTTCCTGCCTCCACTGACGATAGAGAAATTGCCATTGAGACACAGATAGTACATCAGCCCAAAGGAACCATCGTATTTTTAGATACAGCGATCGCTAAATTGGAATCCAACGCCCTAGTACCAGTTTCCCAGGTTACTGGAGGGTTCTTGGCATTTATACAAACTCAGCTCAAAATCTTTGTTTATGGGCAAAAAGCAGTTGAAACATCTGAGAACAAACAAAGACATGGAATTCAAGAATTCATCTCGGCTGCATTGGATGCTTTATGGAATCGCAATAAAAATAATACAAATCAAACCGGTATAAATACTGTAAAACAAATACCTTTAACTCCTCTTCCCTCCCAAAAATTGCCAACCCCTAACCCAGAGAGCGAAGAAATTACAGATCCTTGGCTTACCCTCAATGATTTGTTTGGTAATTCCCAGGAAAGACTACCAGAGGAAGCAGAAATAGAAGTAAATAATGCTGTTGTTAACCCATCAATCCCAAAATCTCCCCGAAATTGGCTCAAGGGTTACAAGCAGTTTTTACGACAACCAAAATCAGATGTGGGATTAGTCAAGCAGCAACAAGAAAATGTGGATATAACTCCTGCGTCAACATCATCCAATGACAGCTCATCTCTATCTGAGTTAGGCACTACCAACAATCAAATAGAAAGCAATCCAGACTTTATAGAAACCCAAGCTAAAATGGTGGGTTATGCTCAACATCCCCTAGAGAAAGTGTTGACATGGTTGGATAATGGTATGCTGTGGTTGGAAGAAAAAATTGTCACAGTATTTAATTTTATTCAGGGTTTGTGGCGCAGAAAATAAATAGATGTCAACTTCTGATATTTGCTTTGGGATTTTTCCCGTTTACTTCCCAGCAAGCCAAGCTTCTAAATCAGCAACACTGGTAAAATCAAGCATTGCTTCCCCTAAATCCTCCAATTGAGGAATTGATAAATTCTCAATCTGTTCTTG
>JASJDS010000271.1 GCA_030065055.1 Calothrix sp. MO_192.B10 | reverse complement strand
TTAAAAGCTAATAATTATTAGCTTTTAATTTGTGTTCCAAAATAAATATTTATGCAGTTCATATCTATTATAATTACCCGTTCCTGTTCCCTGTTCTCTATTCCCTGTTCCCTTAAATTGAATTTTATTTCTTCAATATGGATGGATATATAAGTAAATTTAAACAGCGATTTGAAGTTGGTATGATTTTGAAGGATCTACCAGCGAAAATTACTATTCAAATCCGCCAAAATTTGTGGGACATTCTACTAATATGTGTCCTTGCTACAGTGGCAGCCGTTGCTGCTTATCAAGGGGCACAACTAATTAATCCGATACTTTTTGATAATCAGGCTAGCAGTGTATGGTTTGAAGCGGATGTATCACGGGTATTTAACAATATGGTCGATCGCAAAAGCGACCATTATCGAGTTAAAGTACATCCATTATTCTCCCTGTTGGCCTTCCCACCAGTTTTGTTGGTGGAAAAGTTGTTCAGCTTAGAACCTGACATAGCAGTGGCAGTAGTAATCGCAGCAGTGGCAGTTCTCTGGATTGCCACACTATTTACCTTATTGCGATTAATTGGTTGTCATCGCTTAGATGCCATGCTGTTCAGTCTATTGGCAACTGTGAGTGCAGCGGCAATGTTTTGGTTTGTTGTCCCAGAAACCTACTCATTTGGTTCACTGACAATTTTGCTGGGATTGTGTTTTGTTGTGTTCAGCGAATATCGCCAGTTTTCATCCGCGTGGTATGTAGGGGTTAGTGCCATGACATTAAGCATGACCACAACTAACTGGATGACAGGCATCCTGGCAACTATTATCAATCATCCCAAAAAGCGTGCCTTGCAAATCACAATCAATACATTGTGCCTGGTGGTGTTGCTGTGGACAGTGCAAAAAATCATTTTTCGGAGTGCAGTCTTTTTTCTAGGGGATCGGGAAGAAGAAAGCTATATGCTCATGTCTTCCTCTGGGGGACCGCTACATATCCTGAAATCTTTTATTGCTCACACGATGGTTATGCCAGCCATCAATCTAGATGCTCAAAAATATGCTGGGATTCTTGACTTTCCCATCATGCTCACCCAATTTTCCCAACCTGGTTCGGGAACTGTTTGGGGGATGGTTGCAGTGGTATTGTGGACTGCACTTTTAGGGTTAGGTGTGTGGGGTTTCTTCTCTAGTAGAGAACATGGGAAATTCCGGATAGTAATGGGATTAACACTCCTGGGAAATTTGGCACTCCATTTGTTATATGGCGATGAAACTTTCCTATACTCATTGCATTTCGGACCCTTATTAATTTTATTAGCAGCCTACGGTACATTTACCCGTGCCCGGGCGATCGCATTGTTACTCACGGGTGCATTAATTGTAACTGCCGGGACAAACAATTTCATTCAGTTTCACAAGGCAGTAGATACTCTCAATAGCCTAGCTCCCCAACGTCACCAAGTCTTACAACAAATGCGACTGCGTCCCCAAGATCCTTGGACTCGTGGCACAGGGCACGTAGTACTTGCCACACCTGGCAGTTTGGAACCAGACAAGGCTTACCACGAACCAGGTGGCAGTTTTAGCCCATCTGTGGGTAGTTTTGGCGTTTCGTTGTGGTTAACTGATAAATCGGGAAATCTGCAAACAACTAGCGATACTATTCCCCTGAAGGAAATTGACCAACAATTAAACTGGAACCAGAATCAAACAATTCCCGGTATTCTGACTAAAACAAAATACTATCAAGCACAGTGGTCTGCTAAAGGCTCAAAAGCTTGGCAACTCAATCTCAAAACCCAACCCAATCCAAACTTACAACCACAGATTGTCATCCGTAGCGTGGGACCAGCAGGGGGAGAAATTAAATCATTAAATTGGGATGGCAAGCAACTATTAATTAATCAGCGCTGGTCTGTAACTCTCAATCCTACTCCCACCAAGGTATACTTAGGTGAAGAAGGACACAAGGGTTGGGTGAATGAAACCTCCAAGCTCAGTACTTGGTCAGGTAAAAATGGCTGGGGTTATGCCCGATTTGACTTAGCCAACGGTAACAACTGGAATCTGGCAATTAAAGATATCAAAAAACCGGCAACGCCAACCAAGGTTACTTTTAGTAATACCCAGCCTGGAATTGATTTAAATCTACCCGACAAACAATTTACTGCCAGCCTGAATGCCCAAGTTGCCCACCTGATGATGGGTTTAGTAGGCAACCAAACCCGTCCCGGTGAACCAACCAACTACCCCTTGGCTTGGCAGCGAGATGGAGCATATACAGTAGTTGCTCTGGCTCGCGCTGGCAAACTCCAGGATGCCCAGGAACTTGCGACCTACTTTGCTCAAAATGATTTCTTTGGGGGTTTTGGCGCAGAAGCAGATGCACCAGGGTTATCCATTTGGGCTTTGTCAGAGGTGGCGCAACGTCTGAAGCAGCCAGAATATGACCAGTCCATCTGGTCTGATGTGCGACGCAAAGCCGAATTTATTTTAAAGATGATGACCACAACTGAACCCATTTATCACTCTTTTAGTGGTCCAGTTGTACCCAAAGAAAAACCAGATCCGGAAGTTAATTTAGTCGCCGAACCTGCTCGCAACGGGCTAATAGTTGGTCGCATGGATGGACACCGTCCCCTGATGTTTGTCAATGCCGTCAGCTACCGGGGACTAATGGATGCCGCATCCCTAGCAGAACGGCTGAATCAACCAGCAGATGCCTTACGTTGGCGCGATGCAGCCAAAAAGTTGCAGCAAGCCTGGGAAAAAGCCTTGCAAACTAAAGAAGCAGATAACGATCGCACTTATATTAGTGCCCTGTGGCAAACTTCAGTGGGTGTGAATCAAAAAGATGCCATTGTGCAAGGTTTAGAAAAACGCTGGCAGAAACTGCGAGATGCTCAAGGAGGATTTCGTTCTACCCCTCTATGGACTTATTTTGATGTTGCCGAAGCACATCAATGGCTATTTGTCAATCAACCAGAACGTGTATGGACAACCTTACGTTGGTTTTGGAATAACCAAGCATCCCCCGGACTATATACCTGGTGGGAAGGGCATGGAGAGGAAAATAGTTTCAAACGTTGGCAAAAAGTACGGGGGTGGGTGAAGCCCCAGCACGTCACTCCCCACTACTGGACTGCTGCGGAGATGTTGTTATTGCAATTAGATATGCTGGCATACCCCGACTTAGATGGAAATCAACCCACAGTGGTAATTGGTGCTGGCATACCCCAAAATTGGCTGAATCAGCCCATGAGTGTAGGGGGATTACCCATGCCCAATGGCAAACTAGATTGGCAGTGGGACGGGAAGCAAATGCGGGTGAAAATTGCGGGTGACAAAGTTAACATCCGACTTGGCTCAGTATTTCCAACTGGCACTCCATTGCAAGTTGAATATGTTCAGTCTGCACCTGGAGCCTGAGGGCTTGGGAGTGGAGGAGTGGGGGAGTGAAGGAGTGAAGGAGTGAAGGAGTGGAGGAGTGGGGGAGTGGGGGAGTAGGGGTGGGGTTTCCCCGCCTGGAGTGGGGGAGTGGGGGAGGAAAAACAAGTCCAAATTCTTCCAATAATCCCCAGTCTTTAGCCTAGTACAAGTCGGCGGAAATACAGCAACGGTTTATAAAACGTCAAAGTTAGAGAACACAATACTTTTGACTTTTGACCCCTCCGGGGTGAATCCTTCGGATACGCTCCGCGAGCGCCATTTGCTTTATGCCGGGGAACCCGTCCACCGCAATGGCTCACTTTTGACTTTTGACTTCCGCGCAGCGGTACTAGTGAGGTTCATACCCACTATTCGCCAGCAGCATCCTGAAGTTGAAAAGACGTTTGGGAATGGAAACTAACTAACTAGCCCCTAATGAAGGTTTGTACACAACCAAGGATGAAAATACCTCTTAAGAGTTCCCTGTTCCCTATTTTCAAGTTAGTCCCTCATGTACTTTTGTACACAACCAAGCCATGAAAATGGTTTGTGACTAATTCCTCAAGGGCGCACGCAATGCGCCCCTACTCCTGAACTCCGAACTCCCTATTTTCAAGCTAGTAGACATCCCCAAACCTTTCTTCCCAAACAGGAACAATTTTATTTTTTGATTATGACTTGATAAAAATCGATGAAAAGACGTAAATTTCTCACCATTTTCGGCACCACATTAACTGTGACAGTTATCGGAGCAGCAGCAGTACCCGGTTTGAAAGAGGGGATATATCAGAAATTTTATACATGGTATAAATCAGCCCAAAATCTGCCAGATGCAGCTCCTGGTTCCCTCAAGGCAAGCACATTGCAATCCTTAATGGCAACTACAGAAGCACTGCTGGAGGATAAGTTACAAAACAAGAGTGTCTACGAAAAATTTTTCCAGTGGCACGCCAAGAAAGTACCTGGATACCATGAATTGTATGAAAAATTTGCTACTATCCTGAATCAAGAAGCGAAAAAAGTTAGCTCACGCAATTTCCCTGAAGTTGATATTGCCACACGGCGCAAAATTATAGATCGAGTCGCGATGATCCCTGCTTCAAGTGCTTTGCCACTAAAGGTAGAAAACTTTCGCTTGACTATTTTAGAAAGAAATAAATGGTACTTTGACAAATTTATAGTGCGGGAAATTTTCCAACTATTTGCCAGAACAGATGCTCTGATTTTAATCGGTTATGAATGTTGGCGGACTCAACCTCGTGGACTTAATAACTACAAAATAGCACCCGAACAAGTGGCAAAAATTCAAAACCCCCAATTATCAATGTAAAACTAATATTTAAAGTAATTTATTATGACTCAAAGTACCATTGCAATCGTTGGTTCAGGAATTGTGGGTAGCGCCATTGCCTATCTGCTGACTCAAAAAGGCTATGATGTGGATATTTTTGAAAAGGGCCCTGAATACCCTTACCCCCACCGGACTCAATTTGAAGAAGAAATAGCTTATGTTTACGACAATCCTGCTTACCGTCTGCCCCCAGACCTGAAAGATATTACTCGTTCCAGTGATTTAAAACACAATCTCAATGCAGATTTTTACGCAGTAGAAGGAGGAAGTTCTACAAGGTGGTCAGCAATTACACTGAGGATGATTCCCAGTGACTTTAAAACCAAAACCCTCTATGGCTATGGTGAAGATTGGCCGATCACTTATGATGACATCGAGGCTTACTACGGCAAAGCCGAGGAATTTTTGGGAGTTTCCGGAACCGATGCCGATAACCCATTTGCTCCTCGCCGTTCCAAGCCCTATCCCCTGCCACCCTTTGAACTCACCTATCAAGATCAAATCTTCGCTGAAAAACTAAAGGCAAAAGGGATTATCTTGCACTCTACACCCCAAGCAAGGACTCGTCTGAAGTATGGAGACAGACCTGCATGTGATAATTATGGTCCCTGTCAAGTTTGTCCTACTGGTGCCCGCTATTCTCCCAACTACCACCTACAGTTAGCTAAAAAAACTGGTAAATGTAAAGTCCACGCCAACGTCACAGTCAGAAGAATTATCACAGATAAATCTGGACGAGCTACAGGACTTGTATATCAGCAAAATAATGAAGCAAAACAAAAAGAACACGGTGCTAAGGTAATTATTATTGCAGCTAATGCCATTGAATCACCACGTCTGTTGCTGTTGTCAAAAAATGAACAACATCCCAATGGAATTGGTAATAATTCCGGACATGTGGGCAAATACTTAACCTTTCATCATGGATGGCATGGTGAACTACGTTACAAAAAACCTACATATCCTGCCAGATTTGGTGGTTGGACAGGACAATCTCATCAATTTCTCGATCCTCCTACCCGCAAGAAACATGGAGGAATTAAGATTGAGTTCCCATTTATCAATGCACCAGATGAGTTTCTCTTTGCTTCACCAGAGAAATGGAAAACAGCCGCAGATGTGCTTGCCAGTCTTGAGGATATCAAGCATTGGCATGGGGTTCGCTTCCACTCAGAAGTTTCCGTGGGGCCAGGAAAGTATGTTACTCTTTCTAAAAAGCGCGATCGCTTTGGAGATCCTTTTGCTCATGTTGAATACAAGACAGATGAGCGGGACTACGAAACCTATAAGTTTGCCAGTCAGTTGTTTAAAAAGATAGCTTCAGCAACGGATGCCGAACAAACCAAATTCTTCCAATTTCAAGAATTTACCACCACTGCCCATCATCATGGTACTTGTCGTATGGGTAAAGAATCCAAGCAGAGTGTAGTAGACCAATATGGTAAAGTACATGGGATCTCCAACCTATTCGTCGCTGGTGGCAGTACTTTTGTTGGTTCCGCAGCAGTCAATCCCACATTGACTATGGTGGCACTAGCTATGCGAACAGCTGATTATATTAGGGATCAGGTGTTGTCATAGTCGCCGCGCTCCAATTGAATTGGGATGCGGATGAATACCATTTTGAAAAAAGAATGCAACAGACAAGTAGGGGCACGGCACCAGAGTGATAATTTTATACACCAAAAGATGATGGATGCCGTGCCCTTACGAATCATGTATGTGTCGCCAACATTATTTGAATTGGTATAACGGTTTTGGATTGTGGCATTTGCAGGCAAAATTAATTCGCGACTAGACGATACTACTATTGCATTTCATTAGTTTTGAGGGCTAGGCAACAGATCCCCGACTTCTGAATCAATATCCGCACATTGTAGCAATTCCTAGGATAGAAGTCGGGGATCGCTCGCACCGCGACTCATCAAAATTAATGGGACAAAGCACTAGGATTCATACAATTGGATGCTCAAAGATTGCCACAGAAATGAGAAAATCTATGATAAAAATAGCAACCCAAGTAGTAACTACCGCAGCTGTAGCTGATTTACCAATTTCTTTCACTCCTCGGGTAGTTGTTAATCCCCAACTACAGCCAATAGTCGCAATCAGAGCACCAAAAATGAAACCTTTTAACAAAACAACTAGTAAATCGGATATGGCTAAAAAACTTCTCACCGACTCCAAAAACGTCTCTGGAGCCATACTGTAAAAATAAGCCGCTGCCACAACTCCACCACTAATTCCCACCACCAACCCCAAAATATTGACTACTGGTAACATCAAACAGCAAGCAATCATCCGAGGAAGTACTAAATAATCAATCGGATCGGTTTTGAGTAAATACAAAGCATCTATTTGTTCTGTTACTTGCATTGCCCCAATTTCCGCAGCAAAGGCAGAACCAACTTGTCCAGCGATGATACTAGCTGTCAAAATCGGAGCTAATTCCCGGCAAAAAGCTAAAGCAAAAGCACCACCGACAGCACTCACCGCATCAAATCTAGCTAGTTCTCTAGCAGTTTGAATGGTAAAAATCATCCCTGCAAACAGATTCACAAGTAGCACTGGATAAATAGAACCAGGACCAACTGTGATCATATGTTCTAAAATTTGCCGATAATGGGTTTTGCCTTGTACAAAGTGCAGCCATGCTTGACCCAAGAGTAGTACAGCAGCACAAGACCGGGTAATCCACGATGGCTGTGAATCTTTTTGTGGTTGCAATGCAGTCTCCTCTGGTGCAAGTTGTATATCTTTAGCCACTCTTTTGGAGAAAAAAGTGGAAGAGAATAGGGGTATAAGGCTTAAAAATCTTGCATTGACGAGCGACCCCCTAAAGGGTTCGTTAGTTACTTCAAGTCGGGGAACCTGCCCAACGTACTAACTCACCGCGACGACGACAGTCGCTCTGGGTAGCGCGAGTCGTGACAATTGATTGGAGTCCAAAAAATTGTCAACAATAGGGATGAACCTGTTAAGAGTTCCCAGTTCCCTATTCCCTATTCCCTATTCCCTATTCCCTGTTAAGAGTTCCCTTCAATTAGCCAAATACCCGGTGTTGCAAACTAGGCATTTGACGGCGTACCTGCTCTAAACGAGAGGGATTAATTTCTGCGATCGCTACTCCGGGTTTATCCCCTGCATCGGCGAGAATTACCCCCCAAGGGTCGATAATCATGGCATGTCCGTGGGTTTGGCGACGAGCGTAGTGGTTTCCGGTTTGTGCTGGTGCAATTACATAACAGGTATTTTCAATGGCTCTGGCTTGTAACAATACCTGCCAATGGTCTTTGCCTGTAAAAGCGGTAAATGCTGCCGGTACAAAAATGGCATCCAGTCCTTGGTGGGACATCTGGCGGTAAAGTTCCGGAAACCGGACATCGTAACATACAGAAATGCCAATCTTACCAAAGTCCGGAGAGTTGAAAATCTGGGGCATTTCCTTCCCTGCCATCACGGTGCTAGATTCTTGGTAGGTATTGCCATCAGGAACATTAACATCGAATAAATGTACTTTATGATAGCGGATGATCTCTTGCCCGTTAGCATCGACCAGTAATGCAGTATTGTATACTTTGTTTGTCTGCTCCACAGGTACGGGAAAACCACCACCAAGAATGGTAATTTGATAACGCTGTGCCATTGTTTTGAGAAAATGTTCGCTCTCATGGGCAATAGTTTTAGCTTGAGCGAGTTTATCTGCTTCTTCCCCTAAAAATGGAAAATTTTCTGGCAAACCAACTAATTCAGCTCCTTGACGGACGGCTAAATCAATTAATTCCTCTGCTTGCGCCAAATTTTTTTGCAGATTGGGCACACTTGTCATTTGAATAGCAGCGACGAGATAAGACTTCATAAATTTAGTAACCAACGAAAATTAGGGGATGTAGATGATAAAAATATATCTTTACTGCAAGGGACTTGCATATGCGATCGCGTTTTTATTGAAAACTGGTTGATAGGTTTTCCCTCAATTTGGGATTTTGGATTGATGAGAGAACCCGCGACGACGACAGTCGCAAACGCCAGTTCCTACAAGTCGGCGTAGCCGCCCAACGGACTGGCTCGACCCTATGTCTAAAGCCCGGAGGCTTGAAATAACTATAGAACCTTGTTTCCTGTTCCCTATTTTCAAGCTGTCCCTCACGGTCAGATCCCACAACCTGCCTATGAAAATGCTTTGTTTCTAACTCCTCAAGGGCGCACGCAATGCGCCCCTACTGCGGCTCCTACACCTAAGGTGTCAATCATCAACTAACAACTAACAACTAACAACTAACAACCATTTTCAAGCTAGCCCCCCAGGGAAAAATCCCACAACCTGCGGATCTGAAAATGCTTTGTGACTAACTCCTCAAGGGCGCACGCAATGCGCCCCTACTGCGGCTCCTACACCTAAGCTGTCAACCAT
>JASJDS010000096.1 GCA_030065055.1 Calothrix sp. MO_192.B10 | reverse complement strand
GGCAACCTTTCAACTCAGCGAACGTACCAATGACAATGGTCAACTTGGAGAGGAGCCGTGTGATGTGAAAGCATCAAGCACGGTTTTGAAGCCGAGCATGAGGGGTGACTCTCATGCTTAGGTTAACGGAGTGCGTCAAATTGTGGGGTAGGCATTCCTGGGAGCTTACTCATACAAGCAAGGATGTCTGTACCACCATGAAATTTTGGGACATTTTTTTATTTGGAAGTCCCTAATGTGACTGGGTACTAAACCGCGTCTACCTTGAAAACCATAGTTTTTGCTTACGAATTCTAATGGAGCGAAAGGGCACGGCATCACTAAGATTATGACCTATATAAGAATATTGTGGATGCCGTGCCCCTACATATCTCCCCATCTGCCCCATTATTTTTTCCAAATGTCCTAATATCATGTCCGGTTAAACAATTATAATTAAATGTAGGTTGGGTATAACTTATCACTTACACCATTATCAATCAGAGCCAGAGGTTCTATATTCTAGTTACCAGGCTCAGTCTGGTAACTAGGGTAAAGGAGGCTCCGCCTCCCGCTATCGGAGTTGGTGCAACTTGTTAACAAATCGCGATTTTATTATAAGTAATTATCCGGACTTGATATATAGCACTACGCCTCTGCGGTTAGGACATTTCTAAATCCTGAAACTTTTTGACAGCCTGCTGTTCCCTGTTAAGAGTTCCCTGTTCCCTAGCACGTAGTGCTATAACACATGCAAATAATGGTATCAGGAATTACGCACAAGCTACGTATTTACGTCATTACGTAAAGCCTACGGCATAGCTAAGGGCAAGGCCTCATTTTTCGTCACGAGTGCGTAAGTCCTAGGTATATTTATTGATTATTTGCGATTGGTTTGTAACTAGCCGTGTTGCCTATCTCTGAAGTTAGGGATGGTTGTGAATTGTGAGATTTATTTGTTCTATTAGTTATATTGGCTGTATTTAATTTTCCATTACAATGCCATAATTCGTATAGTTTTACCCCTATTTGATATTCATATTGACTCAACAATCTGCCATAAATATATCCAGCTTTGCCATCTAAAAAGCCAAGCTGAATGATGTAAAACAAGATAAATCGTAAAAATGGTTTAAATGGCAGTCTTACCCAGATTTTTTTCAAGAACCTTTTGCGTTGGACGGCATCACCAAATAAATTTGCACCAATGGTATGGCTGTCATCTTGCCCTGTGAGGAGATTATAATAAACCCTGGCTTCCCAATTAGAATAGCGGTTGTGCCTTTCTAACCAGTGATACAAATCGCGGAAATCTTCGTGTAGCATATCATTTTTGAGATAGCCCACTTGACCTGTTAAAACTACGTGTTCGTGAACTTCGTTATCACCTGTGTTGGCAATATTTTCAGTGTTTAAGTTCTCGTAGCGACCCATTTTATGCCTAAATAAGCGTAAATTCCAGTCGGGATATTTACCACCGTGGCGAATCCATTTACCTAAGAAAAATACTCGGCGGTTGAGATAATAACCATTATAAGTAGGGTTTTGAATTGCTTGCTCAATTTCTAACCATAATTCAGGAGTAATACGTTCGTCACAATCAACAATGAGTACCCATTCGTTGCGAAAAGGTAAATTTTCTAAAGACCAATTTTTCTTTTTTGGCCAACTGCCATTAAAGTGAAATTGAACTACATTTGCACCATAATTTTGAGCGATTTCTATACTGCGATCGCTACTTTGGGAATCGACTACAAATACTTCATCTGCTTTCTCTAAACTAGCAAGACAGGCTGGTAAATTAGCTTCCTCATTTTTAGCTGGAATCAATACAGAAACAGGAATTTTTGTAGACATAATTTGATTTAATTATTAGTTAAATAAATATATTCATTTTTTGTATTTACCCTTTGCTACCAAAATACAAATTATTAACTACTCCTATTTGCATCTGATAGTTTTTTGATAGATGTAGATATTAAATGCTGAATAACTGCATTTAAATAACCAATTTGACCGTAAGCATATACAAATTTATCAAACCTTTCCGCAGGGTCAGAAAAATGTTGCAATGACTTATACAAACCACGGACAAATCTTTCGCCACCCCGCTGTATTTGAGCAACCCCTGCTTTACCAGCTAGCTGTTCTCGATAACACTCACTAATACCTTGCCACCAACCCCGATTTAAGAACCAGGAACGTTGCAAGCGTTCGGGAGACACATTATGAGCGACTAAAGCATCGGGAAGATATGCCACCTGCCAACCCTGTTTTAAGGCAAGTTCGGTCATTTGTAGTTCTTCATTCGAGAGTAATTTTTTACCTATGCGACCGAGATGGGGGTCAAAACCACCAATTTGTTCTAGAAAACTCCGGCGGATAGAATAATTTAAACCCCTGGGAGTTAAACCCGGATTATCAATATAAACCAAACCATCACCCAAATCATAGACACCCAAGTTAGTCGCCAATCCCGGCGATAACCAACGTGGTGGTTCTATTCCTGGGGGAAAGATTAAAGTAACTTTACCACCTGCGATCGCTAATTTGTGGTTATGCTGGTAAGCTGTATACAGCACTTGTAACCACCGGGGACTAGCAACAGCATCATCATCTAAGTATGCCAAAATTTCACCACCCGCAACTCTAGCACCAGTGTTACGGGCAACCGATAAACCAATATTAGGT
The DNA here is from genome assembly GCA_030065055.1 of Calothrix sp. MO_192.B10. GTDB lineage: Bacteria > Cyanobacteriota > Cyanobacteriia > Cyanobacteriales > Nostocaceae > Calothrix_A. Next base: position 23,343 of record JASJDS010000096.1, on the reverse strand, counting down.
TCGTAAATATACTTCAGACGGGGATTCCCCAGCCTTTCTTCTACCACTTGGTAGGTGCGATCGCTAGATCCATTATCCACCACCACCACTTCAAACCCAAGGGCAAAATCCTGCCCTAGAAGGCTATCTATGGCAGCACCTAAATAAGTATCTCGGTTGTGAGTGCAGATAATAGCAGAAATTTGCAGGTCTGACATGGGTTAAAGTCTGGATTTTAATTGCCATTAACTAGCCTAAAACCTCAGTTCTCATAATCATCTATTGTATTGCCCGCTAATTTATAGCAAAATCTGGCTATTTACCAACCGAGTTTCTTCGGAACAAATATCAACTCCCTGCGGGAGAGGGAAGAGGGAACGGGCAACAGGCAACAGTAAAGATTTTTGTCCAAGGGCTTGATTGGTTGCCGAGGGGGTTTCCTGCTCCGAAAAACTTACCCAAACTTCACCAAACTTAGTTGATTTAGTTCAGCGTTTTCTTCCTGCTTCATCCAAGGATGTCGGCATCTTCTTGTCCACAGGCGTAACTTCAGGTCAAGCCGACCTTACTAATTTATCTGGTGCATTTTCCAGATTTATTGAGGCATTTTCATCTCGGTCTAAAGTATGATTGCACTTCTGGCAACGAAACATCCTATCTGATAGTTTCATTGCCTGAATATGCCCACACACTGAACACATTTTCGAGGAAGGAAACCACCTATCAACTATCTCGACTTTAGTTCCATAATGGGCTTGCTTATAAATTAATTGGCGACGCACTTCATAGAAGCAATTATCACTAACTGCACGAGCAAGTTTATGATTGGCAATCATCCCAGAGACGTTTAAATCCTCAATGCGGATGCAATAAACACGACGACTCAAATCAGTTGTCATCTTCTGAGTTGTGTCCCGACGAATATTGCTAAGTTTAGCATAATTCCTAGCCAATTTTATGTAATATTTTCTCGCTTTTTGAGATGCTTTAATACCTAGCTTCTTATTGACTAAAATCTTGTTCCGATTGCGCCATTGCAACTTACTGAGCTTGGTTTTCGCCCTTTTGGTAGTAGTTGGCATGGCATAACAAGTTCCGTCAGAAACAGTGGCAAGGCATTTTACACCTAAATCCACCCCTACTTTCTCAATTGGATGATAAATGGGAGGAATATGAATGGACATCTATAGCAAAAGATACAAACCATCTATCAGCAGTACGAGAAATAGTAAAGGTTTGAGAACTGCAAATAAAATCAATTCTTTCCTTGAGTCTAAATGTTTTCAAACCGGGAAGTTTAATTGATTTACCTGCATCAATTACAACTCTATTAGTGAAAGGTAAGGCTGGTTTCCCTTTTGATGGATAAATACCAGATGTTTTGTAAACAGTAAATGAATCTCCTTTCTTTTTGGATTTCTTTTTGGGAAATTCTGCTAAACCTTTTCGCCATCGATTGAAAGCATTTTTTAAGTCTATGAAAGCCGATTGATATACTGTCGATGGATACTTTTTCATCCACCCATATTCCGGCTTTTTCATTGTGACTTGAGTAAATACTTTTTTGATGGCATCTATACGTTTTGAATCAACCGCCAGTTGCTTATGCCGGGGAACCCGTCCACCGCACTGGCTCCCAAACAAAATATCCTCAAAACTCCAGCTTGCTGTGATTAAATCCAGTCCATAGTTGTAGACAAATCGCTTAAAACCAGCAATGCCACGCATCAAAGAGCGTTCAAAGTTATTTAATTTTAACTCTCTTTTGATGGCAAACATTGCTAAAGCTACTCATATTCCTCTACAATGAGTAAGTATAGAGTTATTCTGAACATGGATCAATCCCCTCTACAATCTTTTTCATTTTGGTTTTATATTTGCGAAGTCCGTAAAGACGGGAGCTAAAACAGTGAACTATCGTCAGTAGGTCTTGAGTCAATTCTTCATGGGGGGAGAGGGTTTGGGCATTAGCAATAATTACTGACCCTCCTCCCCACTGCACTATTTGCTCAACCAATTCAAATCCGAATCTACATAAGCGGTCTTTGTGGGCTACATATAATAACTTCAATTCGCCCTGAATTGCCCATTTGATTATTTGCAGAAATTTTGGACGCTTAAAGTTTAATCCACCACCAATTTCTTGTATTGTCTGTGTAACTGCAACACCTTGAGCCAAGCAAAACTGCTCCATTGCCTTAGTTTGGCGGGAGCAAGTCATCTTTTTGGTTGTTAGAAGAAACTCGACAATATATCACAACTTTGTCAGGGTATTGACCTGTTTTGAGGCTTCTGGCAGCAGCTAAATGCGATTCTGTATAGATTCGCTGATTGCCCAAAGTGCGCTCTGGGATTAATCTCCCTTCCTGCTCCCAACGGCGAAGGGTGGATGCTGACACACCTAACAAATTACCAAATTCTGTAATTTTCCACATAACTTGCTCAAACTGAAAAACTATGAACAAGTTTAGTAAATAATTTGGCGATTTAATCTAGCTCCCTTAACCGCCAACAGAGCGCGGCTAATGTCTTGGTCAACCAGGTTACTCAATTCTGCCACAGACCGGCGATCAGAACTGACCCACCAGTGGGTCCCAAGCCCCGTCATGAGTGGGACGATTGCGTTGGACGGGGTTTAAATCCTCGTCCAACGCCTTCACTGTTCCCTGTTAAGAGTTCCCTGTTCCCTGTAATGTGTAGGTCATAATCGGACCTCCGGCAAATTCCAGCCTTTGCACAACCGGATCGTTAATTTCTGCCGGGAGAGTTTGACGAATTTGGGCGATCGCATTACGGACATCATTGATGGCGCGATCGCTATTAGTACCCAATACAAAACTAATGTTCGTATAGGAAACTCCATCACTAACGCTAGAGTACAATTCGTCAATATTACCTAACCCAGCCACAGCATCTTCAATTTTTTTGGTGACTTGAGACTCAATCTCCACAGGTCCAGCTCCAGGTTGGTTAACCTGCACTTGAACTGTTGAAATATCAATATTGGGATTACTATCAATACCCAAAATATGAAATGTTTCGGCACGGATCGGTTCAGCAGGATTTTTGACTTTCGACAGTTGCAAATCCTCCATTATCGACTCTTGATGCTTTATCTGAGGGTTTTCTGAGGATGAATCAGGTAAAAATAAGCCGTGGGTAGCGATGAGCATAATATGAGGACATCTATCACTGGTGAAGTGGGTTGTTACTGCTGTTGCTCCGAGATATAGTCTTGCATCTGGAAGCTTTTTGGCGATACTTTCACCCAGAAACCTCGTACCGGGAGCGGGGGATAAAATATTACCATCGAGGGTATTGATAAATTCTGTGTTGATGGTTTGAGTGGTGCTTGCAATTCTTTCATCCTCATTATTACTTGAATCTAAAGTATCAAAAGATGCTAAATCAAAATCTGGATCGGCAATAATTAACGGTGTGTCTGCAACCCCCATAGTCTCTATTGGGGAACGCAGTATATCCCTACCTACCGCTAAATAGGAGATGATATATTCATCTAGGAGTAGGGATTTACCAGTTGCATCAATGGGTAATATTTGCAACGGTAGTAAGTTTAAATCCCCATCTGCTGCAATTACCAAATGTTTGTAACCCCTGACTGCATTAAGGATGGGTTGAAACAATACTTGGCTGAGTTCAGTAGCTACCGTGGGGTTATATGGCTTAATTTTTAACTTTGGTGCGGAAGATACTTTTCTCCAACCCAAGGTTGGTTTACTATCATCAGCTGCTTGACTACGTAACGCCAAAATTAGGTTATCAATGGGTTCTGCGTCCCCTAAATCTATCATCTGTACTGCATCTGGCATTCCAGCAGGCAAGATAAATGCTAGGTAACGGGGAGAATGCCATTGTACTTCCCCATTGGCGGGAATTGCACGAAAATCATAGACATCGAAGCGGACAAATTCAATTAAAATTGAGTTAGCTGGTAACGCCTGTGCTACTGCAAAACGGTCAGTAAGTTGTTCGGATAGTTGAATTTCCGGTACTTGGGATGCTAGTTGTTTTTGCAGGTTATTGTATTGAGCTTCCAGTTCTATCAATCGCTGCTGATAGTTGGTAAAATCCCGATTTTGATTCCTGGAAAAGGTTAAATCAATTAACTGGGAATTTAAATTGCTGAGTTGGCGAAATTTATCTTTTAAGTGAGGATAGCGGTTACTATAATTAGCCTGGTTTTGAGCAGCTAGAGATGCAGCAGTTAAACCCTTACGTTTAAGGATAAAGTCTAAAGCCTGTTGGATGGCGGTTTGGGAATGAGATAAATGTTTGTATATTAGAGATAGGAATAAGTCAAAGTTGTTTCTGATTTTGGCAATAAAATTTAGTCTTTCATTATCAGAGCTAAATGCAAATACTGTAGCGATTAGTTTATCATTAATTTTACTAGCTTGAATACGATGGGATAAAGCCTCATCATAATCTTGGATAGCAGCTAATAAAGTGGCGAGGTTATTTAAACTAAATGCTACATCTGGATGAGATTCTCTTAGTATGGATGTTCGCAGAGATAATGCTTGTCGGTAGTAAGTTTCTGCTTCTACATATCGTCCTGTGAAGATATATATCTCTGCCAGGTTGTTAAAAGTACGAGCAATATCAGGATGGGATTCCCCTAATAATGATTGCCTCGTTTCTAGGACTTGTAAATGTATTTCTTCTGCTTCTTGGTAACGTCCTTGGCTACCATAGATAGTAGCTAGGTTATTCATTGCAGTTAATACTTGTGGGTGCTTTGTCCCAAATTGGTTTTTAGTGATTAATAATACTTCTAAAAATAATTTCTCCGCTTGGTCATATTGACCTTGAGCATCATATAATACTGCTAAATTATTGAGAATAGATGCGACTTAAAGTAAAAAGTAAAAAGTAAAAAGGCAAAAGAAGGAATAGATAAAAGTGTCATTAAATTTATAATTAGAGTAGTTGGGTGTAACGCAGTGGAACCCAATATAATTGTTGGGTCTTGTTCCAGGGAGAATTTAAGTTTGAGAAGCGTACCAGAAGACCACCTACTGACCCAATTAATAGTATGCTCAGTTTAGGGTATACGTTGTTAAGTCAAAATGTTTACTCTTTTGTGCAAACATTAGGTTTGCATACCCATTTTGGTAATCTCCATGTTCCTAGAGATAACCATCCAGCATTGGTTTCAGACTTGGTGGAAGAATGGAGGGCGCAGTTAGTGGATTCTCTGATTACTTATCTTGTGAATTCGCAAATTTTTAGCGTTGACGATTTTACTCCACCAGATGAACGAGGGGGAGTATATTTCCAGCCCCACGCACTGAAAAAGTTTCTCAAGCACTGGGAGGAAAAGTTACAATCAGAACTAACTCATCCCCATACTGGACAAAAAGTGGCGTATCGTCGGGCTATTGAGTTACAAGTGCGAGAATACGTTAGTCGGTTGATGGGTGAGGTGAGTGTGTATCGTCCGATGATTTGGAGAATGTAAACAAATGTAAATTTGTGGGGGTAGGGTAGTGGCTGAAATGCTTATTCTTTGGTTGCCCCCCACAAATCGCTTTCTTGGTAAGGGTTTGAGGTGCTTGGGTATGGGGTGTTTTCTCAAGAATTGGTGGTTGTTGACGGGTAATTTTGACCCCCCACAAATTCGATGGTGTATAATCTTGTCAGGGTAAGGCTTCTAGGAGCCAAGCCTTTAGACTTCTTTTGAAGTCGAATTAATGGAAACACGAGAATGTAACTACAATCCGAGAAACCTCATCGCTGCTTTAGACTTCTTTTGAAGTCGAATTAATGGAAACCAAAAAACTTTCTCACTATGCCATATTCTTTTATGACAATACTTTAGACTTCTTTTGAAGTCGAATTAATGGAAACATGTCCTCACAAGTTTTTTTCTTAGTGAAATTAAACTCATCTTTAGACTTCTTTTGAAGTCGAATTAATGGAAACATGTGGAATAAGATGGGAAGCCATATTATTGAGAATCTTTAGACTTCTTTTGAAGTCGAATTAATGGAAACGGCAGCGACGCACATACCGTGCGTCCTCTTGGGCACCCCCTTTAGACTTCTTTTGAAGTCGAATTAATGGAAACTCTAGAACTCCGCAGGTTTGCAATTCCTGCTGAAAGCTTCTTTAGACTTCTTTTGAAGTCGAATTAATGGAAACTTTCAGGGAATGAGACAGTCTGGTATCCGTCATTTAATTTACTTTAGACTTCTTTTGAAGTCGAATTAATGGAAACCAGCTGATGCTAAGGTGTGATATGGTCTATAAAAGTCTTTAGACTTCTTTTGAAGTCGAATTAATGGAATAAATATAAAGGTCGGAATTAATGTTATATCCGACCTTTTTTAATGCCTAAAAATAAACTCATATAACTTATATACAAAGTTATATACATCATCTATTTACACATATCCGTACTCATATACCCCACTGAAATAATAGAAATGTAGTCAAGAAAAACAAAGATTCTTAACTACAAAACAATAAGGTGGAGTAAAGTTATGCCTACCATCTATATCACTGAAGATAACGCATCGATCACAAAGAGAAATCAAAGATTACAAGTTTTCCATCAACAACAGGAATGTATTTCCATTCCCATTCGCCAAGTAAGCCAAATTATCATTTTTGGCAACTTACACTTACCAGGAGATATTATTAAAACCCTACGTTTACATCACATTCCCATCGCATTTTTTACCCCAGAAGGAGAATGTTTGGGTAGAGTAGAAAACACATCTAGACAACAATACAAATATTTACTCTATCAACGCCAATACTCCCGCAATTTTGAATTTAATCGCGCTACTGCTGAGAGTATTATCTGGGCAAAATTGCACAATCAACATACTTTTTTGCAAAGCTGGACTCGCAACTACGAAAACCACATAACCCAGCGTGCATTAAATTACCTGATGCTGTTGATGGACAATCTATCAGTAGCAGCAAACTTGGAACAACTGTGTGAATACAGCGAAGAAGCTAACCGCGTTTACTACCGTGCTATAACTTCCCTATTCGCCTTCTATGGTGGATATGCTCACAAAAAGCACATCAATCAACTTCTTCAGTTGGGTTATCAACTCCTGCATCAATATATTTATACCCTCCTGGAAACTACAGGACTTCATCCCGACTACGCCATCTTACACCGCGATGTGGATTACGAACTTCCTCTAGCCTGGGATTTTACCGCAGAATTTAGCGCACCCATCATTGATGATTTAGTACTAAATTTTGCCCGTAATCTGCATCACACCAATGGTAACGGGAATGGGAACGGTAAAAAATCACGCACCATCCTCCGGGGGAAGTTAAAAGTAAAAAGTTAAAAGTAAAAAGAAAAGAGAGGGATTTAATTTTTACTGCTGACAATAATAGCACCCAAAATTCTTTGCAACTCGTCCGCTTCTTGCAGTAGATTATTTAGCTTTTCTTTAGAAATAATTTCTGTTGCAGCAAGCAGACGTAACCAATAATGAGTTTCACGAGCTTCTTTTAAAGCGATCGCATTTTTGTGGATAAAATCTGCCTTACTTTGTCCTGCTCTCGCTTCCTCTACATTAGCACCAATCGACGTTCCAGAGCGTAATAGTTGGTTAGCTAATGTTCGTGAAACTCCAGGCTTTTCTTCCAAAACTTGACACAGTTTAATTATCCGAACAGCAAAATCAAATGTTCTTGCTGTTATCTCTTGGTTCATAGCAGGTGATAAATACAATGTCCACCCACCTTAACACAGCCTTTCCTCTTCGTCCTTCTTTTTACCTTTTACTTTTTACCTTTCACTTAATTCGGTCTTTCTTTTGCCTTTTTACTTTTTACTTTTTACTTCTCAAATGTTCTATTTAGTATGCTACGACATTGTGAGCGATCGCCGTCGTCGTGAGGATGCAGTTGCTTATTTGCAAGTCCTACACAGGTTAGTCAAAAATGCTGCTTTTGCAATAATTTTTGACAAGCAAGTAGTGAAAAATTAGCTTCTTGGTGTTTGAAGTTGTCTGGCTTCATTGTAAGCCGAATTAATGGAAACACCTGCGTTTTATTAAACGATTCCTTTATTAATAATCCCTAGTTATTACGTATTAATAGCTAGGGATTTTATTTAGATTCATTCGACTTCAAAAGAAGTCTAAAGAAAAAAGGGCCGCATTCTATTGTTATAGTGTGCGAGTTTCCATTAATTCGACTTCAAAAGAAGTCTAAAGCCACTCCTGCACCAATTCAAAATGTGTATGGAAGCGGGTCTAGTTTCCATTAATTCGACTTCAAAAGAAGTCTAAAGCATTGTAGCCCTATACAGGGGAAAGAATCCTCGTAAGTTTCCATTAATTCGACTTCAAAAGAAGTCTAAAGAGCATTTATGTCAGGTGAGTTTTGTGGGAACTTTTCTCAGTTTCCATTAATTCGACTTCAAAAGAAGTCTAAAGATAGACATATTAAAAAATGTGTCATATAAGATATGATGTTTCCATTAATTCGACTTCAAAAGAAGTCTAAAGCATGATGTAAATAGGTTAAAGTCTCTACTAATGTCAATAGTGTTTCCATTAATTCGACTTCAAAAGAAGTCTAAAGCGTTTTTTATTAAATGGAAAAGAGGTAAACCCCACGGGTTTCCATTAATTCGACTTCAAAAGAAGTCTAAAGAATTCGGCTGCCCTATGGAACATGCTGGATACAAAACGTTTCCATTAATTCGACTTCAAAAGAAGTCTAAAGGCTTGGCTTCTAGAAACCTTACCCTGACAAGATTATACAACACCAAATTTGTGGGGGGTCAAAAAATACCCGTCAACAACCACAAATTCTTGAGAAAACACCCCATACCCAACCACCTCAAACCCATACCTAGAAAGCGATTTGTGGGGGTAAACGAAAGAATAAGCATTTCAGCCATTACCCTACCCCCACAAATTTACATTTCTTTACACTTATGCGACCTTATGCGATCGCAACCGAAATGCATAGATATTGACAGTAATATCACTCATATGATATCGCATATTGTGTTAATCGTGATATCAGCAGTTTTGCTTTAATTTGAGATAAAGTTTACATAAATTTCCGGAAAAGCAACATGAGCCGGAGAAGTCATATCGTAAGATTATTCTGAAATATTACTTACTCATAAAAATAAGCTATAAAGCTTTTTAGAAAGCAATTTCACTGACTTTTAGCCCTTGAAAGCCTTGATAAATCGATATGCTTTTATACCAACGTAAGTTATACGCACTACTACAAGCACCGGAAATATCAAACTCAAATTTTATACATTTTCTAAAAAATGCTGCTTGTCTCAAAGATAACTTTGAAGAGCTACAGGAATGGTGGAATGAAAATAAACTGCCTCAAGATATAGGTTCTTCCTCTGATCGAGTAAACCTACATCCCAGAAGTGACCATCAACAGGGTATGGTGAAAGTAAAACACCCAATTAGTGGTCAAGCACAAGAGATTAACCCTTTAAATTTACAGGAAATAGACTTACTAAGTATTGTTCCTCAAGAAATACTACAAGAAACTGATGCTAAGAAAGTCTTCTGGTGGTTCTGGCGATTTTATCCAGAAATAATTGCCGCTCGACAGTCAGATGCGTTGCTGTTTCCTGCACACAAAATTATCCCAGATTGTCCCCTTCATAGCTATCAAAACACAGTATCAGCTTTAGCCAGTGCAATGTATCCTAAGTGCTGGCAGAAGGAAGAAGAACATCAGAAACCCTACCTGCTAATATTCTCCTTTTCCCCAGTCCAGGAGTTTATCAAATCCTCTCGTAAGTTTCTCGACTTTTGGGCTGGTTCATATCTGCTGCACTATCTCAGCGCACAATTATGTTGGCATATCGCTCAACATTTGGGACCAGATGCCGTGATTGTGCCTTCCCTCTGGAGTCAGGAAATTATTGATGCGTTGATAGTTGAGGAATATCCAAAATTTAAATCTTATTTTGCTTGTCTCAGCGCAGATGGTCAAGACCCTATTAGTCGATTCAATGAGAAACAATCTCCTAGTTTAAGTACAGCAGGTTTCCCCAACATCATTACTGTTTTAGTTCCAGGAAAAGCAGGAGCAGAGGAATGGGGACAAGACCTATCAGAAAAACTCACCGAAATATGGAGTCAGATAGGTGAGGAAGTTAGAAATGATATTAGAAACAAGGTAATCACATACCTCAATTCATGTGATGAAAAAGAATTATTAGACGAAGCATTTCCAAGTATAGACTACTCAGACCCTGCTTTAGACCCATATAAAGAGGAATTAACTAAACTCAGGCAAAAATCTTGCTGGGAGTGGAGAAAGCTTTGGGAAGCACAATTGGGACACACCTGGGAGCCTTACTGGGCTGCCGTTCCATTAGGGAATCCAGAATTACCACTATTTCACAAAAAAGATCCTATTAATCAACAATTCCCTCAAGATTGGATTAATAAGCAAGCGCAAATAGCCCAAACGGGTACTGATAGCTTACCAACCTCAGCAGAAACTAGGGTTTATGATACCCTCAACGTAGGTACTTGGTGGGGAAGTTTGCAACGGCGTTTAGGATTATGTCTGAATTTTGTCAAAAATACCCGTAATTGGCAGATTCCCACAGCCCCTGGGGAACGTTCTACCATCTCTGGTCAATTTAGTGCCATCCATCCTTGCCTAAATTATCAAGTCAAAACATCACCTGAAGGGAAAATAAAGGACTTGCGGGAAGGTGGTGGTTTACCAGCAGGTTCCATGCGCTTGTTTTGGCTGATTATGTCCAAAGCGTACCCTGGTTTGTTCAACGGAACAGAGAAACTCAATGCTTTGGAAATAACTAAACGTATGGCATGGCAATATGGTGATGTTGCGACAACACTTGGTATTAAAACAGAATTTTCTGAAGAGTATATTCCAGAAGATGTTGCTAAGGATTTAGAAATTACTTCTGGTACAAGACCAGATCCACAAAAACCTGAACAATATGCAACAACAATTGACTACGAAAAACTAATTCGCTTTCCTAACGTTAGTTCAATTGCTGCTGCTAGATTCGTCTACGATTCCATCCTACACAATCCTCAAAACTCTAAAGTTCGCAAGTACTGGAATTCTCTAGTCAAAGAAATCAAAAAATCATTGGGAGAAGAACAGCGTCGTATTTTTGCTTCTCGTACTCGTTGTCGTCCTTTCCATGTTCCCAAAACAGATGCAATTATCAATCCTGATAACCAAGGAGGACGTAATTATAACGGTGTCATGTTTTCCAGTAAATGGCTTGCGGATGACATGGGATTACAAGAAACCGAAGCTCGTCAACTCAAAAGCTTAATTGATCAAGCCCATCGTGCCCGTGAAGTGGGTTTTGGTGACAGCAGTCCCGCAGATTGGTGGGTAATTGTCCTCGCTGACGGAGATGGCATGGGTGCTTATGTTACAGGAGAGAAACTTCATAACTATTCCGAATATATTATTGACTCATTGGTTGATAAAACTAATCTGAATGAAACAGATTGGCAAAATTTAAGCAACATCCAAAAACGCATGGGACCAGCAACCCATGTGGGACTAAACCGTGCCTTACTAGACTTTTCTAATCGCCTCGTACCCTACCTAACTGAAAAACGCTTCTGTGGCAGAGTTATTTACAGTGGTGGTGATGATGTGATGGCAGTATTACCCTTGGAGGATTTACCAGAATATTTGCTATGTTTACGGGCTGCTTGGTGTGGTCAAAATGACCCTTACAGCAACCAAGAATTTACCACTTCCAGGAATGGAACATCTTCTGACAAAAATACAGGCTATTGGCATCCCAACGAAAAAGTAGAAGGGCTACCCCACCGTCCCCATTTCACTATGGGAAAGGGAGCCACCATGAGCATGGGTGTAGTAATTGCCCATAAAAGTGTTCCTCTCCCCACTGTACTGGAAACTCTTTGGGAAGCGGAAAGCGGAAGAGCGAAAGCAATGCCTGGGAAAGATGGTATCTGCTTCCGGGTGATTTATGGAGGTGGGAACCAGTTAGAAGCCTTAATGAAAGGTGAATTACTAGAACAATGGTGGAACTGGGTGAAGGAATTTTCTACTTATCAAAAAGACCTTAGTCCCTTACTTTATCGTCTAGCGGAAGAACTACCCCGACGGGCAGATATCACAGATAATCACCAACTTTTCTCCCAAGCAGCCAAAGTGATTATGGCAAGCCGAGATCAAAATAAAAAGCTAAAAGTTTTTCCAGACATAGAAGAATGGCTTGACCACTGGGAAAACTGGGCAAGGGAAGCTAATAAACCAAATGATACAGATAACTCAAATACACAACCAGAAAACCAACGAAGGGAATATGCTTTAGGTTCTAGTCCAGAAGAATTGGGCAAACTATTGAGATTTACTGCTTTTTGGGTCGATAAGCGGGTTGAACGCTGGCAATGGATTCATGGAGAAGAGAAAACCAAGACTTAGGTATTACCAATGACAAGGGCGCAAGCATTGCGCCCCTACGGTGAATTTCCGATAGCACAAGCGCAGACTTATCAGTTCACCTGATAATTTTAATTCTGGAAACCACCTTAAAATTACCTATCTTTCTTTTTACTTTTAACTTTTAACTTTTTACTTTTTACTTTTTACTTTATTTCATGCACTGGTACACTATCACACCTTTAGACATACTACTGTTCCGGGATAGTAAACCCTTTAGTCCCGGTGAGGGTTCCTGGGCAAAAGGAATGTTCCCACCAATGCCGATTACAATGTTTCAGGCATTGCGATCGCTCCTTCCCGAACGCATACAAAAAGCAGAGCGCAATCAGCGAGACTTAAGTTTTTTGGGTCCATTTCTCCTAGATGAAAATCAGACTTTGTGGTTGCCCACACCCAAAGATTTAGTCTGCTTATATGCCAAGGGACATAACCGCAAAGCTACTGGGGATGATTGGTTGGAAGTTCAACGATTGCAACCATTTGAGCAATCTGACCCTGCTTGGAAGCACTTAGGATTTGATATTCCCCATCAAACTCTCTTACCGATGGTTTTGCGATCACCAACAACTTGGTGCTTCAGAATATTTAGGTTTAACTGGATTAGCTTTGCAGGTTGCTCGTGAATTTGCATTTTGGGCAGAAGCACTTTACCCCAAGCCAAAGAAATCAAATGGCAACTCTGATGCAACTGTTACAAATAATGAGGGATCAAATGGTGCAGAGTAATAATAGAGACCCCCGTTCACCTTGGCTGGAATCAATTGGTCAACCTGAACCTGCTAGTGATGCTAGTTTTGTGGAATATCTGCGTTGGATGCGTTGGCAGTCGAATAATGATAAATTAAATAGTGCTAAACTTTTAGAACTTTTAGAGAAAGTTAGAGAAGGTGATTACTCTCAAAGCTTAGAACGTCTAACACAAAGGACAAAGAGGTTAGCAACTGACTGGTTCCCGGTAGAGTGTTCTTGGCGAATTCGGGTGGGAGGAACCACTGGACCAGAATCAATGCTTCTACCTGCTTTTGATGCTTTGGGAATGCCTCATATCCCCAGTACAACACTTAAAGGTGTTGCCAGAGCTACAGCAAAACAAGATGGAGCATCAGCAGAGGATATCAAAAAAATATTTGGTGATATCGATCCTACAACTAGTATGGGATTAGTAACATTTCTAGATGCTTACCCACTTCCAGGAGAAGATACACTGGGAGGACTACATCCAGATATGGCAAATCCTATCTGGAAATGGGAGGATAGTCGATTACAGTATAGTCCAAATCCAAATCCATTTCTTTCTCTGTTGCAACCTACTTTTGTAATTGGATTACGTCAACAAAATAAATGTTCTGAAGAAATTCTATTACAAGTAAAAAAGTGGTTACTCAAAGGGTTAATTCAAGGAATTGGTTCGCGGGTAAATAGTGGTTATGGTGAACTAAAACTAGAAAGAGACTATGCAAGACATTTCTTAAGTTCAATCCCTAAAGAAGAACGTCCAAAGAAAAATACCTTGATATTACAGGTTCCTTTTGAAATAGAAGGACAGTTAATTCATGGGTATCAGAGAGCAAATTGGCAGCAAGATGATGATGGAAATTGGCAGCCAAAACCGAAAGCAGCACCAGAAGTACGTCCTGTTGCCTTTCGCTCAATGCTGCGCTATTGGTTTAGAGCATTTGCTTTAGGAGTATTATCTGCATCTGAGGTACGTGACCTAGAATTATTGATATTTGGTGGAATTGAGCCTCAACCCAAAACTGGATTATTTCGCTTGGAAATCACTAATGCAGATAACAATTCTCAAGATAATACTTATCGAGAAGGCACCCTAATTTTACGCCATTCTCCTTTGACAATTGATGATAGAAACAAAAGAATTATAATTTATAAATTGTTAAAAAGTTTAACTTGGATAATGTTTCATATTGGAGGTATAGGACAGGGTGCTAGAAGACCTTATTATCAGCGTCCAGGGAATCCTTCCCATCGAGGAGTTAATTTAACACCTAAATCAGATAAAATTATTAAACCTGAATCTATAAGTAAAATATGGGAATTACCAAAACTGCCTCAAAACTTCTGTAAATTATTTCAAAAGCAAATAAAAAACTTCTATTCAGCTTTCAATCAACTATCAACAAGAGATATTAACTATCATCAATCACTTACAAATATTACTGTACCAACAGATCATACATGGGTTGAAGCAGTCGATATAAATTGCGAAATTTTAGTACTTCGGAAAGATGTGAAACACATCGCTACCGCGACTAAATCCTACCCATTAAAACTCCTACATGAACAATTTCATAATCTAGAAGAGCAAAACTATACCCAGGCAAAAAGTTTGTGTGGTGGTATTAAAAAAGAAAGTACTAAAGATGGTGATGAAATTGATCGTGATGTTACACCGTCTCCAATCTGGATTAAAGATTTACAAAAATATCAAGTAGTTACAGTATTTGGAGCAACAGAAGAACCTCGCAAATATTACTTACAAACATTAAAAGAATCGATTTCAAAGTCAAAATTTGACTTTGATACCTATGCTCAAATATGGCCCATATCTTCTAATGAAGAGAATTGTAATTACCAAATAATTCCTACACAATAACCTAAATTATTGCTTCCAAGAATAGGCTACATAAGCGGAGTCTACAACGACTCCCATCAAACTTACAGGTGTATTAGCAGAAGAATAGTATTTAACTTTTTGTGAAAGCTCATCGATCGCATTAATTCTTTGTTTTCCAGGACGGATATAAACAACCAGCACAGAACGATAAGGAAGCTTTTTGGTGAATTTCTTCAGGTGTTCGGCAACTCTGGTTTGAATTAATTGAGCAATTTGATCTTCTGGGAGGTTATTTTTCTCTTCATCTGTAACTAGCGGGTAGTTGACCAAGTCTAAAACTACCACATCTCCAGAAATTTTATTGATTTTAGAATCATCCAAAGGATTAACTTTATTAAACCCTCTTCCATTTAACAATTGAAATTCTTCTGGATAATCTTCAGTCAGAATAGACTTTTGCAAAGGAAGAAAATAATCTACATTGATTGTGCCAATTACTTTCTCACGCTCCAAAACATTTTTTAAATTATCAACTTCCTCTCCGACAGTTTCTTCTACCATTACTTTCATTCTTCTTTCTACTTCATTTCTGATAATTAACCTTGCTTGTTTTAAACTTTTGTCAAATAAATAAACGCTGATGGCACCAGCAACTCCCAGGATAATGCCAATTGCCACCAAAGAAACGTTCATTGCACTGACAAAAGAGCCAAAACTATTATTCAGGCGAGTGTTAATATCCTGTAGAAACTGAATTTGACTTTTGAGTAACTCAACGTCTGCTGCTGATGGGGAAGTAGAAGGCTTGGGACTTGGGCTGACTGTAGGTGATGGAGTAGTCTGAGCCATCACAAACATTCCTACCTTCAATGACCAAACCTGAAATATATTTGATAATTGCGACCAATACATATTGACTTTATAAAAATAATTCCTGTAAACGTTACTTTATCAGAACTTCACCATATCCAGACGATACAAGACAAGTTTTGCACTTGCGACTCAGTGCTTACATATACTTTTTTACCAACGCTTGTGCTGCTTGCTTATGTTTCTCTACCAACTTTTTAGGAGTAATTATCTGAGCCTTGTCCATATAACGATAAACCCACAAAATAAACTCATCTAAGGAACGGGGAGGCAAGGCAACGCTGTAATTTATATAGCGAGGTTTACCCGTATTTACATCAATTGCGATCGCTACCATAAAAGTCAACACCACGGGATATTTCTATGGCTTGTCCCTGGCTAATGGCTGTTTCTAGTACTGGTAATTGATGGAATAGGGTATCGCGGTTTTCCCCCTTAGCTGCCATTTCTTCTGGATCAGTGTAAATTATGGCACGATTCAGGTATTGTCTCACTGAGTAAAACAACTTACCCTCTAGTTCCATATCCAAACCCTTCAATCTTTTACTCAGAGTTTCATGTATGCGTTGAAGTTGTGGATCTCCTTGAAATTGCCCTTGTGAAGCTAAAGCATTCAATGCTACCTTCAACTCATCCTGGGACATGGCTCCAGTACCGAGATAATATCCCCAACGATACATCCTGCGATCGAGAATACCGTAGCGGTGCAGGGTTTCTAGGTCTTTACGTATGGTAACCTGAGTTCGGGTTAAGCCAAAAGCTAAAAACCTTATTCTGTAAGGATTTAGCCAAACCATAAGTGCTTAAACAAGCGATTAAATTGGCATAATTTTGTCAATAAGGTTCATAAATGAGACTAATCTCAACAACATGGCTTATTGAGAAGAATTTAAAACAGAGCTTCAGAGCGAACAACGAGACATCAGGTGTTTCGAGGATTTCTTATCCCGAACTCAGGTTATGGTAGGGGTGGCGGGATAACCTTCCGGTAGCTCCACACCCAAGTCAGCAGCTAACTCCCTTAAGGATATTTGGACTTGATTCAAAGCATTGTGGTGTTTGCTTCCAGAATCATCCATGACATCGGGACAACCTATACCTGGGTTTTTCAGCAAGGTAGCTGTGACTTAAAGTAAAAGATTGCCGAAAATTAAAGGATAAGCTCAATCCGATTAATCTTGAGTTGTTTCGGTTTCTGTAATTAATTCATCCAAACTATCTGGAAATGTCCCTCGCGCAACCATCTTGATAAAAACTTGGTAACAATCGTTTTTTGCTCCTTCTTTACGAGGAAATCCCAACCATAAAATTACAATTGCCTTTAACTCTGGGCTATCAAATGCTCGAAAAAATAACCGATATCTTTGGGGTAAACCCATTTTTTTGACTCGCCCGTAGCGTTTTAATGCTCCCGTCAAAGCAAAGTGACTAGCGAAAGGATCGGAGGGAATTTTAGTTTCAATGGCAACAGTAATTGCAGCAAATAACTTCACCGTTGCATGGGTTTTAAACTCACTTGACGGTAACTTGTCCCGTAGCTCAGAAACACGGTCAAATAATTCTTGATACTGAGTTCCAAATAGTTGTGGGTGAAAATAAATCTCCCAATCATTACTGACAAACTTCGCCATCTTTACCGCATGGTATTAACAGACTCACACCCATTACGTAGCTTGCTCCTCCATAGAGGTATTAAAAATTCAAAATTACGAATTACGAATTACGAATTACGAATTACGAATTATTCCTCTAATTCCACACCCTCAATTAGTTTATGTGCAGCCTGGGACATCTCAGTTGTATAAGGTTGCAGGGTATTATTTTTCAAGGCTTCCGTCGTGGCGAAATCGAGAAACAGCCGCATCATTAAGGAATCTTCCTCATCCTCGTCATCAGCTGATTCGGGAATTATTTTGACGATCGCGGTGTTGGGAGACAATACTTCTATCCAACCAGAAGCATTGGCAAACTGGGGATGTTCGCGGTAGAACTCCGCAGGTAGACGAAATCCCGCACTGTTACCAATTTTGGTGCTGCGAATTTTGTAGGGGTTGCTCATGATGTACATACATTATGTACTTACATAATAGCAATACTTGGGCTATTAATTTTGTTGTTTTTATTAAGTCGAATGAAATGTTCCTCACATATCACTATCGACAGTTGCCACCTAACTAAAGAACTTGTCAACCTAGAAGAATATTCCCTTCACTCTTGAAAATGCCATCAAAACAAAAACACTACACAGTTCGATTTCAAATACTGGTAACACCCCAACAAAATGAGCATTGGCAAGCATTAGCTGACTCTAGCGGTATCAGTAAAGCCGAATTAGTTCGGCGCAGAATGTCAGGATGTCGATTGGTTCGGGAGAAAAGCTGCTTGGAAGTGCGATCGCATTCCCCAAAGGACTCACCAACAAAGCGGCTATCTGACTGGTTATTTGATTGATGGCTTGGTGGTCAATAGCTTCTGGTCTGGAAATATTGAGTCGAGCAATGGAACAGAAACGGGTAAAATCTCTTAATGTCGGCATATCCTGCCATTCGGGAGATTTCCAACCATTATCAAATGCCAAGTTATAACGTTCGATAATATCAGGGTCGCTGAGAAAGATGTCGAGCGATCGCAATAATATCGCGTCCACTCGCTATGTTGGGTATAGTCCGACTTTTTAATAGCGTCCATGTAAATATGATGCCAAGGGGAGTGGGCATTATCCAGAGTTGTTTTCCAATATGGGTTCTCCCTATTAGCGGTAAATTCAGCTAAAAGACACCTTTGCTGTGTTTCAGGTAACTGGGTGAAGAAATCCACCACAGTATCATCATCTAAGGTGATTAAAGAAAATTCCTCTTCCCATTCCCTAATTTTTTGGGCAAAATTGAATGCATTTTGTCCCTGATTCAAGGGTTTGTTGGGGTTAATTCAACGGGAAACCCAACGCCAAGGATTAAGCTATCTCGCTTCCAAGGTAGCAATATTCTACAGTTCTCTAACTAGTAATCGCCGTAGGGAAATCATCCAAAAACTGCAAACGGGACAAATCAAAGTAATTATTGCCACTTCTAGTTTGGAAGCAGGTATTGATTTACCGGAATTAGATTGCTGCTTAATCCGTGGTTTTCCCGGTAGTTTAATGTCTTTTTGGCAACGGGTAGGACGTGCTGGACGCAAAAAACATGGGTTGGTGATGTATTTACCTCTGGGGCAAAATCCCATTGATGTCTTTTATGCCCAGCATCCTGAACAGTTGTTATCTTCAGAGATGGAATGTGCCGCATTTAACCCCGATTATCCGACAATCCTCGGTAAACACTTGGAATGTGGTTGCATTGAAAGTAGTCTTGACTTGGGGCAATTAAACAATCGTTTTGGTAATGTAGCTGGTAAAATTGCGGATTCCCTACTGCAACAAAACAAACTTGCTTTAAGCAATAAAGGTAAGTTGTGGGGAAGGGGGTATCCACACAAAGATGTCAACATCAGAAGTAGCAGCCAAACTTCTATTTCTTTGATTGACAAGCATACCGGGGAGACTTTAGAAAAAATGTCCCTCCCCCTGGCACACCGGGAAGTTTTTCCCAGAGCTATCTATTTTCTCCAAGATGAAAGTGGGGAAATTATTGGTTACCGCAGCGAAAGTTTGGATGTAATCAGAGGAGAAGCAAAACTCGCTTTTTTGGGTAAAGATACTGATTTATTTACTGAAGCAGAATCAGAACTTGACATTCAACCCCTCGCTACCCTGGCACAGCCCCAGATTATTCCCACTCATATCAAAGATGGCAGGTTGCGGCTAACCCTGGTTTGGGGAGAAATTACCAATTCTGTCACTGGCTACAGGTTAATGAAACGTACTTACGGGAGAACCTGTAAAAATCAAGGCTGTAGCAACTATAAAAAATCACTCTCAGGTAAAACTTGTCCCCAGTGTAAGGGTCCCCTGTATTCGGCAGAAGTGACAAAACTTCAGTCAGAAGTAGCATTTGAGGAACCATACATTACCAAATATCAAGCACCTTGCGTGTTGGTTGAGGTAAATGAAGGGCTGCAAAAAGCAATTGCTACGGAAGTTAATCGGTATAAAAAACAGATTTGGCAACATTATGCTGAATATAGGGACATTCCGGAACAATTCAAGGCTTTGTGGACTAGCACTGCCGATTTTACGGCACTGCATAGCATACAACACCAAATAGTCAAAGCTGTACCGTTGGTGGTTTTATCTTCCAGTTTGGATGTAGATGGAATTGTGATGGAGAAAGGAGGGAGAACCCTTGGTTATTTTTATGACACTAGTGAGGGTGGTAATGGTGCAGCAGAAGCAATATTCAAGGAGTTACCTCGTTTTGCTGCGAAAGCCTATGCATTAGCAGTTGAATGTGATTGTGAAGGGGGTTGTCCTCGGTGTTTACACTCACCTGGGTGTCCGCAGAATAACTTAGGATTGCATAAGGATGTTGGGTTGTTTTTGTTGGATGCTATTAGTCAGAATAATTTGTAATTCGTTATTATTGAACATTTAATTTCTCAACTATCCTCTGAAAAATATCTTGGAACTTGCTTCTAGCTTGATAAAAATTGGGTATGTTC
The DNA here is from genome assembly GCA_030065055.1 of Calothrix sp. MO_192.B10. GTDB lineage: Bacteria > Cyanobacteriota > Cyanobacteriia > Cyanobacteriales > Nostocaceae > Calothrix_A. The sequence goes on along the minus strand of JASJDS010000096.1, from coordinate 2,855 downwards.
CAACATGGTGGTTGTGGTTGAGAAAGCTGATTTTCATCAAGATAAACATGATATCTGACTTCAATTTGTAATGCTTCTACACCCAATAGTTTGCTATAGTTTCTTGTTATATAACCGCCAGTAAATGTTTTGTTTCTCACTACCTGATAGCCACCCACGGTAAAATTTGACTCTACTGTTGATATCAAACTTTCTGAGCAAGTTTGACCATTAACATTTCCTAAACAAATTTGGTCATCAATTAATCCACCAAAACTATGTAAGTCTATGAGAAAGACTTTACCAAATTCATCTAATTTCTTTTTCAGTAGTGTTTCTAACTGATTGTGGTAGGGAATATAAAATTTTTGAATACGTGTTTGTACTTCTGTAGGACTTGGATTAGTTGTATATATAGGTTTGCCAAATGCTGTTTGTAGAGGGATAACAGATGTCCAGAAATTACCAGTCAATGGTTCTTTGATTGGACGATTTAAATCTACAACATAACGACTGTAATTGGCTTGCATGACTGTAATACCAAGGTTGGGCAGAAAGTTATAAAGTTTGTCTAAATGCCAATCTGTATTGGGTAGGGAATGTAAATGTTCTGGGGTGAAGTTAGTTGCAATATTTTGGGGGACAAACATTCCACTGTGAGGAAGGTTAGCTATTAGAGGTACTGCCTTAATTGCTGGTTGGTAGATTGTGAATAATTCCATCAATTTTTCTAGATATTGCGATTAGCCATCACTTCACAATTCAAATTCAGGCAGCATCCTCAAACAACCTATCACCCCGATGCAATCTGTAAGCCATTTGATAGGTTTGTTCTTGCGATCGCACAGTGGGTGCATGGGCAGCCAAATATCGGGATGCGGCTACCAAGACATTAATCCCAGCAGGAGTGTTACCCAATAGGGAATATTGACGAAAAGCAGCTTCAATCTCCTGGATAACATGAAATTGGCGGTCTTCCCGCAACAACAATTTGCCTAACATGGCTAATAGGAGTTCTGGTTTACCCCCACTGTAAAGATAACTGCCCACTAATTCCCCGACTCGATTCACTTGCTGTTGTCGATTGAGTAACTCTGGCAGTTCCCGTAGCAATTCTGATGGATTTTCCACAGTTTTATCTGATTTTGGCAGGCGAGCAGCAGGTACATTGAGAAAGCGATCAAGATATACGCTCATCGCTGCATCAAATACTCCTCGCAATAGTTCTGGTGATGCTACCCGTCGCAGTCCTTGATGGACGGCATTGGCAAAGGTAAAGGTGTGGTGGGCACTATTCCAATCGTTAAAATCATTGTTGGTGCTAAATTGAGCAATCCGCAAAGCGGCTGCATAGGCAACAATTCCCGCTAATTTTTCGGGAGAACATCCTTGGCGTAGGGCTGTCAGTAGGGAATCGGCGATCGCTTGAGCATTGTCACCCAGCAATATTGGCATCATTCGGTCGCCATCAACCCAAGTTCCCCGTTTATTGCTTCCTTCTGCCAGAGCGACTGGCAATTCAGCAAAAGCCTGTTGTAAAATTGCTACCAAATCCACAGGATAACGCCAAGATCTGGATTCTTCCATTCTAGAAGCTTTTGCATAGCCAGAAACTAAACTGGTTAAGATGATATCTGCATTTTGCCAACCTGTAGCATCTAAAGCTTCTAAAGCTTTATTGGTAAAATCCAGAGTATGACCCATATCAATATAGCGATGGTCGGTAACTACAGTAAATAGCATCTGAGCAATTTGCTCTCGGGATGCACCTGCAAGGATTGTCGATCCTAAACACCGTTCTGCACCTGCTGCATCTCTCACCTCAATGAACTGGCGAAACCAATTTTGCAGGATGGGTATCTTTTCTGGATTGTCCGAACCAGGTAGAGGTTGTACGGGAAATCTTGGCGGTTGATTGCTAGAATCCCTAGCTACTGCTGCTAAACCGTGGTAGATGGCACGGGGTTTGTCTTCAGCATCCAGATAGGGCAATAGGTTCATCATACAAGTGTGGATTGTCAAACCTGTATCCCAACCGCCCTGTCGATAACGCACCCCAAAATCCAACCCCATGTGAAACGGTTCTGTGGGGTTAATCCCTTGAGAGAGTAGGGCAATCACAGATTTGCCAATTACTAAAGAAATGACTTGTTCTAAGCCATCCTGGAGACGCTGACGGTGATGAGTTAAGGTATCTGCATGAGCGGCTATATCTACCCACACCTCGCCGTCACGGATTTGCACAGGGAAAGCCGGTAGATCATCAGCCCAAGGATCGAAGGTTCCCCCACTCATTAAATCAAAGCGGGCGTAATGCCAATCGCAGGTGAGAATGCAATCTTTCATAGTTCCCCGATTCAGGGGAAAACCCATGTGGGGACAACGGTTATCCACAGCATAAATTTTGTCATCCACATTTAGGAGTAATACTGTATGTCCGGCAATTGTAACAATTAATCTGCCAGCATTACGGACATCATCTAATTTGGCAGCACGAACATAATTTTCCATTTTGGTATTTATCTATACTCCTAGGGGTTTAAAACCCCATCCCCTACGGGTTGTTTGTTTTGTGTTGGGGTTTAAATCCCCATTACAAAACGTAATTACGAATTACGAATTACGAATTACGAATTGTTTAATCCTCCTCCAGTGTATAAGATACAAAACGTTCTTGTTCTTTTCTATATGAGCGATCGCTTTCGTAATTAATCCCATGCGCCACACCAACCCAGCAATTCTATCAGAGTAATACGGGACGTGAGAACCCCTGAGCTTTTAGCCAGGGGATGAAACGGACACGAAAGGTTTTAACAGGGTTGTATCTCTTATCCATTGCTCGATCAACTCACTCGCGCTGGTTTCTTCAGCCTTCG
>JASJDS010000270.1 GCA_030065055.1 Calothrix sp. MO_192.B10 | reverse complement strand
AGTAACTACCGTGCCATTACAGCTAAAGTGTGCGTATAGTTACTCCTAGTACTATACCAGATAGAATTTGTTGGTTCGCTTACATCCCCACCTTTTAGAAGGATGGGGAATTACGCCAGATGGTTAAATGGTGTAAGGCAATCTATCTCCTCTCCTTAATTATCTTACCCTCTCCTTAATAAGGAGAGGGTAACCCAGGCGGGTGAGGTTTTATAACCCACATTCCGCACATGATATTATTTAGATTTTAGATTAACCTTTTCTACCTGCTCTCTATGTATTGGTACAACTTCAGCCTCACTACTTTCCCTCGCCACGCGGATAAGTAATGCAGCTGACACCAAACTAGAAATCATCGAATTTCCACCATAACTAAACAGTGGTAATGGTAAACCAGTGGTTGGCAAAGCACCGGTGGCGACAGCAATGTGAATTAATGATTGCCCAACCATCAAAGTAGTGATACCAATTGCCACCAGTCGATGGGCTGGCTTGGTTGCTTTTAATGCCACTCTCAGTCCTAAAGTGGCGTAGAAAGCGAACATTAGTAACAAAACAACACTACCAAAAAAGCCAAATTCCTCAGCAAACACCGAAAAAATGAAGTCAGTATCCTGAATTGGTAAATACAATAGCTTTTGTTGTGAAAGGCCAAAACCAGCACCCGAACTGCCCCCAGAACCAATCGCCAACAAACTTTGTACTAATTGGTAGCCATCTCCAGTTGCATCAGCCCAGGGATTAAGAAATGACATAATCCGTCTGCGCTGATATTCCTTAACACTCACACTCAGTAGTGCTAGTAACACTCCCCCAAAGGCAGTTCCCCCTAAGTACTTATAAGGTAAGCCCCCAGCTAGAGCAATTAACCAAATAGTCATACCGCAAAGCGCAGTTGTACTTAAATTTGGCTGGGCTAAGATTCCCAAAATTACCAGACAGAAAATAGCCAGCCAAGCAAAAATCAACCGCCAGTTCAGTTTATCCCACCGAGAAAAAAGTCGCGCACTTTGTAGTACCAAAAAAGGTTTAATTAATTCCGATGGTTGAAGAGGTACTGGTCCCAAAGGTATCCAACGAGATGCTCCCAAAGTCCTTTTACCTAATCCTGGTATGAGGGTAGCAAAAATTAACCCTAGAAGAATAAATAGGAACCAATGGGATAGCCGTAAAATCTTATGTAAAGGTAAATTAACAATGATTTGAAAAAATATTAGTCCGACCGCTACCCACAGTAATTGACGTTTAAAATAGTACAACCCGTCATACTGACGACCATCAGCAACAGCATAGGACGCAGAAAACAATACTATTAAGCCGATGCACAACCAAACAAAGGTTAACCAGTGTAGCAACCTCGCTTCTGCGGACCAACTAGATACGGAGTCATCAAAAAATGGGATTAAGCGCCGTAAATTCACAATGGATACAAATCAGGTGTAGTTATTTTCAATAAACTTTAACAAGCAATAATTCCAGAATCCGTATTTGTACCAGTAATAACACTAAGTACATTTAAGACTCTCAACGTCTGCTTAATGATATTACTCTATTTGTCAAGATATGGTTAATATTTGCCGATGTAGAGCTGGTCAGTTACCAATACATATATATTACTTCCTATATTGCTGTTAAATTTACAGCATAAGCCAGAGCAGCTTGTTGTTTCCGGGAAAGGACATCAAAACCAAAACAAGCAAATGCAATTGGTGATAGTTGAGATTGGGTGGACAAAACCAAGTTTTCATCAGCATCTCTCAAGTCTGTTTTATCTTGCCGAACTTTAACTTGATAAACTAACTGCTTTGTTGGTGTCTCTATATCGCACCCATATTCCCTAATTTTGACAATATAAATGTCTTGATTGTACCGATCTTGTAGTTGATAAATTCCAGCTTGATACTGTTTTAAAATATACTTTTCTTGCTTATATAACCAATGATTCATGTTTGAAAAATTTTCCATCATTAAATGGCAATTCTTCTGAGTGGAGAATTGATAACTTGTTTTATTGTTCGACAAAAATGTCAATATTAGTTTAATCAAACTTAATATTTGGTGGTGTCGGCCAAATCATAACAAACCTAAAAAAAACTGTCAATAATATGAAATATATATAGGAATCGTAGTTGATTTTTGAAAAAATACGTAGGGGAGCCAGCGCTGTTGGCGGGTTTCCCGACATAAGGCGACTGGCGTTGTATTGTCGCGCAGCGCAACGCACCAAAGTCGAGATGAATGGTGCGTTACGCGCTTACGCTTTAGGGTAGCCATGCCCGGAGGGCTATACGCACCCTACAAATACTTAATAGTAACCACAAGGGTTACCCCTACTCCTAATTTCTAAAACCCAACCCCAAATTGCAAGTTAGCCCCTCACGGTAAAATCCCACAACCTGCGGATCTGAAAATGCGGGGGTGACTAACTCCTCAAGGGCGCACGCAATGCGCCCCTACTCTGCGCTGATTAACCATTTTCAAGCTAGTCCCCCACGGGAAAATCCCACGCCTAAGCTGTCAAACATCAACTAACAACTAACAACTAACAACTAACAACTAACAACCATTTTCAAGCTAGTCTCCCACGAGAAAATCCCACAACCAAGCATGAAAATAATTCCTTCACTCCTTCACTCCTACTCTCCGAGAAGCCGCTCTCCGAGCGTCTACACTCCTTCACTCCTCCACTCCTTCACTCCTCCACTCGCTATTTTCAAGCTATTAGTTAAACCACAAAACTAGCTTCTTCTCCCAGAGAGGCTTGCCAACTACGAGCATCATAATAAAGGTCAGCCAATGTGATACTGTACAATGCTTCCTTCATTTTTTGGTGTAACCTCCGCCAAAGACAATCAGTTACCCAGTCTTCTGCTTGTGATGGTTCCGGAGTAAAATTGGGTAACTGGATAATACTTTCTCCTACTGCTTCCAAAATTTCTCCTAAAGATATTTGTCTTGGCTCTCGTGCCAATTGATATCCGCCAATGCTACCCCGAATGGATTTGACTAATCCAGCACGGCGCATTTCTATTAATATCTTTTCTAGGTAAGGAGCAGGAATATCTTGACGTGTAGCGATCGCTCTTACAGATACAGGTCCATATTTTGGCTGCAAACTCAAGTCTAGTAATGCCTTGACACTATAGTGTCCCTTGGTTGTTAGTTTCATGATTGGTAAGGGTTTCCCAGTTTTTTGATAGTTGATGACTAATAACTAATGACTAAAGGTAGAGGTTCGATTTAGAGGGTTAGTCTTGCTTCCTCCAGTTGAGATGGTGTAATTGGAGCTAAATTTGCAGTGATAGTTGAGGAAACTTAAATAAATACAATGTAACATCAACAAGTTGAAAGAAAAATTCCCCAGACTGATACCTATATCTGGAAATCCCTTTACAAACTAGATATAAGTTATGAGCATGGTCTGTTTTCTTGGCAATATATTATAGGAAAAAAATTGCTGAATTCGCAAAAAATATGCATTTAATTGTAATATACTTAAGTAGTCGCTGGAAGAAAAACTCAAAGACTCTGTTCTTATCAGCAATTTGTCAGCTAAAATAAAAACGATAAAAACACTTCAACCATTTATTTTCGATCTACATTGATGGCTAAACAGAAAAAGATTGAACCCCTAGTCGGTGAAGACCTACTCACAAAAGTCAAAGAGTTAGAGAACCTCAGCAAAGAAGAAAAAGCCAAAGAGTGCGGATACTATACCGTTACCAAAAATGGTATAGAACGTGTCAACATGATGAAATTCTTGAATGCTCTCATTGATGCAGAGGGCATTCAATTAGATAGCAGTCCTAGTGTAAATGGTCGCGGGGGACGCAGTGCCAGTTACAGGATCAGCGTGCAATCAAATGGTAACTTACTAATTGGTTCTGCCTATACAAAACAAATGAATCTTAAACCTGGAGATGAATTTGAGATTGCTTTAGGGAAAAAACATATTCGTTTGAAGCAAATTGATTCTGAAGACCTGGAAGCCGTAGAAGCTACAGCTTAAATATTCATCGGTATTTTGTCTGTAATTATTTGTCAGCTGTTTCTTGTTGTCTCTGACTCTGGGGGTTTTATCCCCCAAAATTTCTTAACTGGTAATACCTGACCAATAACGGTTATAAGTCTTGGAGACAGCCTGAATAGAGATAAATTAAGTGCTATATCTTTTACTTTTATCAAAAAATTAAACTTAAAATGACATCAGGCAGTAAGCATAAAAACTGATGCGATCGACAATTGCTTGCTGCGACACCTCCCATTTAAACTTAATTTATGTTGCAACCTGGGGTTTATAATTATGCCCCGGCATAAGCAAAGTGGTGTACAGCCCTCCAGCCTCGACCTTCGGCTTTGCCGTGCCCGGAGGGCTTAGGAGATACCCGAAAGGTTAATTAACAGCAGTCAGTCATATTATGTCCAGTTAAAGGCTTATCACTAAGACTGCATGGGTGCAGGGGTGCAGGGTGCAGGGTGCAGGGTGCAGGGGGAGAAAGAGGTTTGGTGATTTTTGCACCATGTTCTAAATTATGGGTGATTCGCCGGACATCATATCAGAAGTGTTTTCATGTTTTGATTTGACCGAAGGTCTTCGACCTTCAAGGAACAAGGAAGAGCCGCATATTTCCTTCTGACTTCGCTTTGACAAAAATTTGGTTAAAAAAGTTGCGTTTTTTCAAATGATGCTGGGGATAATGCTTAAATGGTAGACAATCGAAATTAGATGGGTATTCCTTCAGAATATAAACTCACCACGAGTCATATGCATACCAACCTAGCTATACTACTGTTGCGATCCTTAGGTTATGCTGAGTTAAGAATACAACTTAATGGGTATTATAAGTACAAAGAATCTCTAAAAGCCGACATTCTCCGTGAATAGAGCAAAGAAATCACATATTTACATAGAGCAAGTAAATGGATTAAACGGACAAAGTTAATGAATATACACAATAATATTAATAATCATTATCTGACTTGCCCAATTTGCCAGAATAGTGGTAAGCCCAAGTTAATCAAGACTGGTTCAGGATTATTTACCTGCCCTTATTGTCAGGAACGGTTAGTTGTCAGTCATAGTGGTCATTATGTCCGAGATCCATTCGCTTGGAAGCAGACTATTTTCTATGAGTCATTGCGTCGTCAAAATAAATCTAGTACTAGTATTATCAAGGATTCCCCGTTATTTAAACGAACATTATTATCTTTAGTCTTGGTTGTGGCTATGCTGACAGGAATGATATTTGCTACTCAACAAAGAATAAGTGATGCACCTCCATTAATCCCCAAAACAGATGGACAAGAAAAACCACAGTAAAACTTAAGGGTAGCGGGTCACTAGTATCCAGCCTTGAGATTTACCAATTTGTTTGACTGCATCTAATTGCAGTCGATTGAGTGTATCTTGGTCTAGTAATAAATAAGGTTGGGGATGTTGCTGCCAATAATCTTGTAATTCTTGTATATTTTGGCGAGGAATAATTGAGCGATCGCTATAAAAATTCAGAGAAGGACGATGTTCGGGATTGGATGTGTAAATTTTGGTACCTTCTGGAGTTCCTTGTTTGACAATTTCAGCCACTGGTTTAACTTGGTAGCGTTCTCCTAGCTCCCAAACCCAGTGGTTTGATTGCATCAGTAGTAGCAGCGAGAGATAACTTCCCCAAACTAAGACTTGCAGGAATTGTCTGTCACCTTTATTTGCCAAAATTGCTGCTAGTCCCATAGTGATGGCCACCGCAGCTAAAATTAGCTGTAATTCAATTTGATTGGGGCTATTGCCTGAGTAATAAATGTAGTAAATATCAATCCCACAAGCTGCGATCGCTAGTAGGATTAAACCAGGAACCCAAGAACGGGGATAAGACCAGAGTAAAGGCAAACCCTCAATTTCACCAAAAATAGCACCGATGGCTAGGGCAATGCTGGGGTAAATGGGGAAAACATACCAGGGTAGTTTGGTACCCATGATGGAAATAATCAGTAAGTAAACACCCATCCATACCAGTACTAATTTTGCCCAACTTAAATTCTTATTTTCCCAACATAGACGCAAAGCTTGGGGTAAAAACAGTAACCAAGGCCAAGTATATTTAGCAATTTCCAGAATATAAAACCAAGGAGGATGGGCATGACCCTCAATAGGTTTCCAGATGCGACTGAGGGATTGATCCATCACTCCAACATTACTGAAGGTATGACCGTAATGCCACCACTGGGCGGCATACCATAAAGCTACAGGTACCATACCTAGAATAATGCCGTTCCAGAGATACAAACTGGTGAGTAGTCTTGGTGTATCCCACAGCAAAAAAGTAAAAGCGATCGCTCCCAATAATAGCCCCAACATCCCTTTGGTGAAGCAAATTAGTCCTAATCCAATGCCCACGCCCAAACCATAAACTAAATTACGACGCGATCGCAATACACACAGCATCATCAACAAAAAGAAAAATACCGCTCCCCCATCCAACATAGCTAGTCGGCCATGACGCACCACAGGTAGCATAGTTAGATAAACCAGGGCACTATAAACAGCACAAATACGCTGATAAAATAATTCTCGGGCAATGCCGTAAAGTAGGGGCACAGACATTGCCGATAGTATTGCTCCAGGTAACCGTGCAGTCCACTCATTCACTCCTCCCACAGCATAAGCCATAGCAATTAACCAATGCATGAGTGGGGGTTTATTGTGGTAAGGTTCCCCTCCTAGAGTTGGGTACAGCCAAGTCATAGAAGAATTACTTGGTGGGTGCAAAATTTCTCGGGCAACCTGTGCTACAGTCCCTTCATCCCAATCTCGTAGGGGTAATGCACCCAAATCTATGGTAAAAAGTAATACGGCTGCCGCAAGGAGTAGGATTGTCCACAAGCCATCAATCCATTTGTCCCGAACTTCATACCGTTTTTTCACCCGACTCCAAAAAAAGCTTCTTGCTGGCATACTCTCGGAATAATTATTGTCAAAGTTAGTTTAGTTATAGCGGTAGCCATAAGGGTTAGGCATATTGAATAGCCCAAATAACGGAATATCAATCATAAGCCTGCTGCCTTTTGCTATGGATTACAGACGCGGTAACAATTACGATGTTGCCAAACAACACTGCCAAAATGTTCCGGCAAAACACGAATGCAACTATTATGATCAATTGTGATCAAATTTTAAAATAACTCAATTTTTACTACAAATCCAAAACTAGATATCTTTGACAAGTATTCTCAAGGTAATTTTAATTTTTTTGACTAAATATACGATAGTCAAGATTGTAAATTAATCTAATACACATAACCGTTTATCAATACCTGAGAGAGCGTCAATGAATCTACCTTTTATTTTAGATGTCATACTGGGTTTAATATTTATTTACTTGACTTTAAGTTTATTAGCATCAGAAATCCAAGAACTGATTGCTACATTATTTCAATGGCGTGCCCAACACTTAAGAAGGGCAATTGAAATCCTCTTAGCCGGAGATGTAGAAAATTCCCAGGACTTGCGAGTCATTCAATTAGTCAATCAAATTTATGCCAATCCTTTGGTGAAAGGTCTGAATCAGGAAGGGAAAGGATTTCTCGCCACTTTGCCCAGGCGATTTACCTGGGGACTTGCGTCCATGGCTCGGACATTCCAAAAAACTAGCCAGGGATTACAAGCACAAGATACAGTATTTGGCAATCAAAAACATAGCGGACCATCTTATATTCCTTCCCAAACTTTTGCTAACACTCTGATAGATACTTTACAAGTACCAACATTAGTCCAAAAATTAAGTGAGTCCAGGTTCGCAAAATTTAAAGAGCAAAAATTAGCGGAAATTCAAAATATTTTATTTCAAATGCAGGAGCAGGCTCAAGATGATGAAAATATGGCTAACTTTTTTAATAAAATGTACCAGGAATTTGCAGAAATGCATGCAGATTTTGAGCAAATTCTTTGGAACTTCCAGCAAGATAAAGCAGATTTAGTTACCAGCATCAATCGCATGGGGGAAAGTCTGGATCGATATATAGATAGTTTTCAAGCAGATATGATTGCCAATGAAATATCCACAAAAGCCCTGAGAAGACTACAATTTTTAAAACAAGATAGTTTTGGTGATGCAGAAAGGGCAATATCTCTAGGTGGTTTACAGCCTAATGTGAATGAAGTAGTTCAATCTGTGAATAGGGATAGCCCCGTTTATCAAGAAATCAAAGACTCAATGCAAGATAAAGATAATGATACATTGCAAGCTATTGAAAATGTGATCGATCGCTTACCTCCATCTATGGCACAAAGCTTGACTATTTTTGCCAAAAATGCTCAAACAAGGGTACAAAAAACTGAAGAAGGGATTAATTTATTACGCCACGAAATTGAAACTTCATTTAATAGTTCTATGGAGCGGGCATCGGGGGTATACAAACGTAATGCTAAGGGTGTAGCAATTTTATTAGGAATTATTATTGCTGCTAGTTCCAATGCCGATGCTTTTCATATGGTGAATAGGCTGTCTAAAGATTCTGCGATTCGGAATACAATTATTAATAACGCTGGGGAAGTATTGCGACAAAATACCCAATACGTAAATAATTTTCAAGCTTTAAGAAATGAAACCGATGTCGCACTGACTGATATTTCCCTACCCTTGGGCTGGACTGAGACTAATGTACAGCAACAATGGACACCGCAAAAATTAAGTCCTACTACTGCTAATTTACAAGAATCTAGTGAATCCAAATCACAATCTGTCCCGTTCAGGAGGTATTTAAATGTATTTTTTGGTTGGGTTTTAAGTGGAGTTGCGATCGCAATGGGAGCGCCGTTCTGGTTTGATCTTTTAAATAAGATTGTCAATGTGCGTAATGCCGGAAAATCTCCAACACGTTAATACTTATTACTTTCCCTGACCGAACAAGGCAAAAGTAAAAAGTAAAAAGGCAAAAGTAAAGAAAAAGAAAAATGGTCACCAAGCCCCTAAATTTATTTATGGAACGAAGTAAAAACATTTGTTTCGATACAGGTAGTGCAAGAAACAATAC
>JASJDS010000095.1 GCA_030065055.1 Calothrix sp. MO_192.B10 | reverse complement strand
GCAAAAAATATAAACTTTGTCGGGATAGGGCATTGCCACGACTATAAATGGGCACAGAGACAGAGTAAGACTACTTCGGTAGCATCAGTCAATGAAGTGTCAAGAATCACCGAGGCTTCAGCCCGGTGAGTATGTCAAGAGTAGCTTATGTCGCTGATGTAGGTTGGGGAGCCATTGCGGTGGACGGGTTTCCCGGCATATAGCAAGTGGCGTTGGAGCGGAGCGTAACCCAACACAGATATATTGGGTAATACCAATTTCCTAAATTAAACCTACAGATAATGCATCAATTTTTGCAAGTGTAGCCTAGCTAAATGAAATTGGTATAAAAAAGATGGGAAATTAATACAAAGTAACCTTCTCAAGTATGGCAATATTGTATTTTGGAACAGTTGTATCTAACACCATAAATTGTGAAGGGAATATTTTCTGGTTGAGTTTGAAAATATTTTTGTTAAATAATGTTTGTTTTAGTTGGCATTTGTTGGGTTTCACTTCGTTTCACCCAACCTACGAGGGATTGCTACGAGGGATTGCTCATGTATGTTGGGGAGCCACTGCGGTGGACGGTAAGCCACTGCGGTGGACGGTAAGCCACTGCGGTGGACGGGTTCCCCGGCATAAAGCAAGTGGCGCAACCCGAAGGGGTTCCCCGGCATAAAGCAAGTGGCGCAACCCGAAGGGGTTTCCCGGCATATAGTAAGTGGCGTTGGAGCGGAGCGTAACCCAACACAAATATATTGGGAAAACATGGAGAATCTATCCAAAGCAACCCTATCAAGTATGAAAATATTGTATTTTGGGAGCAGAGTTGCATCTAACACCAGAAATTGTGAAGGGGATATTTTCTGGTTGATTTTTCAGATATTTTGGTAGTTTAAATAATGTCTGTTTTAGTTGGCATTTGTTGGGTTGCACTTCGTTTCACCCAACCTACTATTTTGATAAATCTACAATATAAAATTTGATGAGGCTAATCAACGGTTATTTATAGGTAATTCTATGGATTATAATCCAGCTTTGTATGAGGCGATCGCCCACCACATTACCACGAATCCCCACAGGCAAATCACATTTGCTGAATATATGGATATGGTTCTATACCACCCCCAGCATGGTTATTACTCCACTCAAGCAGCAAAGTTAGGAAAAGAAGGAGACTTTTTTACCTCTGTCCACCTGGGGGCTGATTTCGGCGAATTACTGGCAGAACAGTTTGTCCAGATGTGGGAATTGTTAGGGAAACCACAGCAATTTAGTCTGGTGGAAATGGGTGCGGGACAAGGATACTTAGCCTTGGATATCTTTAAATACATCCAGCAACAATACCCGGATTTTTTCCATTGTTTAGATTATATTATTGTGGAGCGATCGCCAACCTTAAGGCAAATACAGCAAGAAAAATTATCAGGATTTCCTGTCAATTGGCAAACTTTAGACACAATAGCTAGTAACTCGGTTATTGGTTGCTTTTTTTCCAATGAATTGGTTGATGCCATGCCCGTACATCAATTTCGGATAAATGGGGGAAAATTAGAGGAAATTTATGTGACAACCCAGGAATTTAGTGGCAATGAGGATCTCAGCAAATTCTCCCAGTCTTTATTTGTGGAAGTGACAGGAGAACCATCCACACCGGAATTGCAGTCATATTTTGAGTTAGTAGGTATTGATATTCACAATTATGCAGACGGATACCAAAGTGAGGTGAATTTAGCCGCCTTACAATGGTTAAGTATAGTAGCAGAGCGGTTACAACTGGGTTATGTGTTAACCATAGATTATGGCTATCCTGCCCATCGTTACTATAATCCTAGGCGATCGCAAGGGACATTACAATGCTACTGGCAGCATCAGCGACATAATAATCCTTATATCAATATTGGGCAACAAGATATTACTGCCCACGTTAATTTTACAGCCTTAGAGAAATGGGGCGATCGCTGCGGTCTAAAATCAGTTGGCTTTACCCAACAGGGGTTATTTTTAATGGCTTTAGGATTAGGCGATCGTATAGCCTCTCTTTCCTACACAGAGCAACCCATATCCCAATTATTGCATCGCCGGGACACCTTACACCAACTTTTAGATCCTTTAGGATTGGGAGGATTTGGAGTCTTACTCCAAACTAAAGGAATCACAGAAACAGCAAATTCCCAACCACTCAAAGGATTTATTACCCCAGAATCTGCTTAGGAATGAGATTGATGGTTGATAGTTGGTGGTTGATAGTTGGTGGTTGATGGTTGATGGTTGACGGTTGACAGTTTTATCATCTAGGTTTAATTCCCAATCCTTAAGTCTTCAGTCCAAATCTTCCTGGAAGTCCGAAGCTAACATAATTCGGGTTGGGAGAACTGTATAATACACTAACAGTCAAAGCAATTGCTGATTTTGGATACATTCGTTCTGCTTTGTAAAAGCTTTAGACTGATTCAGACCTGGATTTTTATGAGCAGGCAATGTCCCAAATTACATACAGGCGAAGTTTTCAGGGTTTAAAACTTGTCGAACTCACGTTTATTTAGATCATTTCTCTCAAACATTGAAATTGTTATAAAAGTAAGTACAGTTCAAAAATCAAAAATAAAAGGTTAATAATTATGAACACCCATGAATTATTGATGCTAGTTGTGTTACTCACCCCAGGAATTTTACTTTCAGTCATGATTATGGTGACTTTCGCCGCCGGGGGATAAATTTAATCGAGATTGCTGCTAATAACTAACCTCAGATTAGTACTTAGCAGCTAGCAAACTACAATTAACAGCAAACGCTCAACCATTGGGAACGCAAACAATGAAGGTGGCATTTCTGGGTACTGGATTAATGGGACAACCTATGGCTCAGAGGTTATTGGAGGCAAACATTCCAGTGATTGCCTACAACCGTACCCCAGAAAAATTAGAACCATTAAAAACTGCTGGCGCTGAAATTGCTGCCAAGCCTTACCAAGCAATTAGTGCGGCTGATTGTGTCATTCTCATGTTGACTAATGCCGCAGCCATTTACAGTGTCTTACTTTCAGACCGTTCTTCTGGCTCAGTCAGAGGACGTAGTATTATTCAAATGGGTACCATTACCCCCACAGAAAGCAAGGAAATTCAAGATGCAGTAGTAACCGCAGGTGGAGAGTATATAGAAGCACCTGTATTAGGTAGTATCCCGGAGGCAAAAGCCGGGAAACTGATTTTGATGGTGGGTGCCTATAGGGAACAATATCAGCGTCACTTGGAGTTATTAAAGCATTTTGGACCAGAACCAGTATTAGTAGGCAAAGTGGGAACTGCTGCGGCGTTGAAATTAGCCATGAATCAATTGATTGCTTCGATGACTACAGCCTTTGCCCTGAGCCTTGGTTTTGTCCAGCGTCATGGTATAGAAGTAGACCTATTCATGCAGATTTTGCGGGATAGTACACTTTATGCTCCTACCTTTGACAAAAAATTGTCAAGAATGGTGGATGAGAATTATGCTAATCCCAATTTTCCCACAAAACACCTGTTGAAGGACACTGATTTCTTTATTGAAGAAGCAAAATCGGCGGATTTAAATGTACGCAGTATCGAAGGAGTGAGGCAAATTTTGGAAATGGCAATGAAAATGTCATTTGCATATGCAGATTACTCCTCTATATTTTCTGCTATTAAGGCAGGCGATCGCTAATCCAAACTTAGGGACTTTTAATTGAAGCAGGCAGTTCTGATGAAAAACCTCACCCTCGCTTTTTGCTATGCAAAAATCTTTCCCTCTCCTTATTAAGGAGAGGGATGTCCGCTCTTGTCAGGGTGAGGTTATAGCCCTACGGTTTTAGGTTAGGACACATTTTAACCCTCATCCATCTATCTTGAGAACTGGAGTTTTCCGTTCAAGGAGAATACCAAAAAATCAATTATCCTGTAGGGGCACGGCATCTACAATATTCTTCTATCGGTTGTAAGCTGACTGATGCCGTGCCCACCTCATATGATGTCCGGCAAATTACCCATAATATGTCCGCAGGGAGTGGAACGAAGTGAAACGACGCAATCCCAAAGTCTTTGAGATTGCTTCCCTTCGGTCGCAATGACGATTATTTAAACGGACATTATATGACTGCACCCTTCTTCTATATTATGGTTGATTGTCCGGACATCATATCACTTACAACTCAGGAGGGGGCAATTACTCCCTTCCCGGCAGAAGATTACCGATAAAAAAAACCGCAGAGACGCAGAGAGAGCAGAGGAAAGAGGTAAAAAGAGATAGGTAATCTTAGAGCGGGATAGGAGTAGTGTGTTAGAAACTCAAGCATTTGGACAAAAATCTTCACTGTTGCCTGTTGCCTGTTGCCTGTTCCCTCTCCCAAAGGGAGTTAACTAGCACCGATTAACTTTTCACCATCTAACATTTTACTAGCAGCTTCTAACAGAGCTTCTTCCAAATAGGGCTTAGTAAAGTAGCCACTAGCACCTAGTTGAATAGCCATTTGTCGGTGTTTATCCGCACCCCTGGAAGTCAACATAGCGATGGGTAATTTTTGTAAATCGGGGTCTTTTTGCAGGCGAGACAGCAACTCTAAACCATCGCATCTAGGCATTTCAATATCGCAGAACACCAGATCGCAAGGTAAACCAGAGCGTAATTTATCCCAAGCTTCTTGACCGTCTCGTGCTTGTTCTACACGATACCCAGCCTTATTAAAGCTTAAAGATAGTAATTCTCTTACAGTAATCGAGTCGTCCACAATCAACACCGTAGGATCGCTCTTGCTTTCAGCTGGTTCTAACTCACCAAGAGGAGAATTTTGCTCCCAGAATGAACTAACACCACTTTGTTTAGATGTACGTCCTTGGAAAATATCCATAATTTCCAAGACATCGGCAATTGGCATAATCCTGCCATCACCAAGCACCGTTGCACCCGCTACACCAATGGGTTTGGGTGCTGGTCCTTCAAATTGTTTAATGGCAATTTCTTGTTCATTCAGTACCTGATCGACTTCTAGAGCCAGTAAATTATTAGCCGATCGCACAACAATTGCGGATATCATCTCATCATCACGATTAGCACCATAGACGTTACCACGACTCAGCTGACGATTTAATGTTAATAACTCTTTGAGGGGTTTAAATGGTAACTTGGTATCATGCCACTTAATAAATGCTTGCCCATCGGGGGTGTGTTGAACGTGTTTTGGATGTATATCTAAGGTATCTTCGACTCCATCCATGGGGAAAGCAATTCTCGCCTTATTGGATACACAGAATAGGGCTTTACAAATACTCAGAGTCAACGGTAGACGGATAGTAAAGGTAGTTCCCTTACCAATGGTGGAATCGATGTTAATCATGCCTCGAATCTCACCAATTTTAGTACGAACAACATCCATGCCTACCCCTCTACCACCTAACATATCGGCTTTGTCTTTAGTGCTGAAACCGGGGTGAAAGAGTAATTCGTAGGTATCTACGGGGGATAAGCTTCGAGCTTCTGCTGGGGTAATTAAACTCATCTTCAAGGCTTTTGCTTTTACCTTGTCAGGATTAATACCCGCACCATCGTCGCTTACAGAAATCACAGTTTGATTACCTTGGTGGAAGGCAGAAACATTGATAGTGCCTGTTTCCGGCTTACCTGCGGCTATGCGTTCTTCTGGGGTTTCAATTCCGTGGGCGATCGCATTATTCAATAAATGATTCAGGGGATTACCTAAATGCTCCAAAATCATTTTGTCAATTAAAGTATCCCGACCTTGGACATTTAATTTTACCTGTTTGCCAGATTTGATCGCATTATCCCGCACTCCTCGCGGTAACATATCTGTAGCGACAGAAAATGGTTCCATGCGCGATCGGGTTAATCCCTCTTGTAACTGAGTTGTTACCTGTCGAAATTGCCGAGCTACCTGCTCGCTTTCTTCAACTACAAACTCAATGTCACTGGATGACTCCCGTACCCGGACAATTAATTCAATCATTTCCTGGGATAAGGTATGGAAGGGAGTAAAGCGATCGATTTCCAGTTCTGTAAAACCCCTGTCAGTTTCTTCATCACCACCTGAGCCATTCTTGTTGCGACTGGCTAGCAAGGAAGCTTCCAGTAGGGAGTGTTCATATAGTTCCTCCATTCTCGCCCCTACATCACTTAACTGCTGTACTTGATGTAGTAAATTATCTAATGATTGCCGCAAACGCTCCTGATCTTGTTCTAAAGTATTGCGATTAACTACTAACTCGCCCACCAAGTTACTCATGTCGTCCAGGTGTTTGACTGGTACTTTCATTAATTGTTCAAATCTGGACACGCGAGAGTTAGAGTTGCGTTTGGGCGAATCTGCTGTTTGTGAAGGTGCTGATCCTTTCAGCATCTCTTCTAAATCTTTAAACCCATTGGCAATGGTATCATCAATAGCTGGCTCAGATGTATCAGATTTAACTTCTTGTTGACTAGCGTTCGCCGTAAGGCGGTTCCTCTGGAACATCGCCCCTTGGGCGGCTCCTGGGGCAGTTTCCTGGGGAATATCTACATCCAACAAAGCTTCTAAATCAGCAAATTCTGCTTCTACATTGTCATTACTAGCAGACGCGCTGTCTTCGTTAATTAAAGCTTCTAAGTCAGCGAAATCATCTTCATTTGTAGCACCAATGTTTTCAAGTATTTCATCAGTTGTGGTTGCAGGTAACTCATCAGCTTGATTTTCTGGGGTTTCTAGTTCCTGAGTTGTTACTGGCACTGATGTTGATGATACTTGTATATTATCTGCTGCCCTATTGGTGACAGCTACTAGTTCATCTAAATCTTGTGAATCTACCGTTTGTTCTTCAGTAAATGCTGGTGTAACTTCTCCAGCAGAAGCATCTACATCATCGGTGGGATCAATCTGGGAATTTTCAGAAACCTTCGCCCCTTGGGCGGCTTCTGGAGGGAGCATCGCCTTTTGGGGATCTATATCTGAGGAGGGCAGAACCTCTTCTATTTTAGTTGGAGGTGGTGATGCTACTGACTCAATATGACTAAAACCATCAACATCTTCACTATTTTCCTCTAGTAAAATTTCTGAGAATATAGTTGCTTCTAATTCTGCTAAATCATTAGTAGTCTGAGATTGTGTACTATTTTCTTCTGGTTCAAGTTCCTGAAATATAGTTGATTCTAATGCTGATAAATCATTAGTAGTCTGAGATTGTGTACTATTTTCTTCTGGTTCAAATTCCTGAAATATAGTTGCTTCTAATGCTGCTAAATCATCATTGATACCTAGCACATCCTCTATATCCAATTGTACTGAGTCTGAATCTGTATTATCTTCTAATTGATATTCACCGAAAATTTCCCCAGACTCGGCAGCAGCAAATAAGCTTTCCTCTAAAGATTTTGCAATATCTTCCTGTTCGATGCCATCATCTAAATCATTTGTTGCCTGCTGATGTCCCTGATTTAAATTTAAATTTTGAATATTTTTTTGGTCTGATGATGTATCTGACTCCGGAGGTGATAGTGCATCAAACAAACTATCTTCTACAGACTCTTTTGAAGATATACCAGTATTTTTTTCAGTAGATATATTATGGGGAACGACAGGAGGTGTATTTGTTTCTAATAATTTATGATCGGATGAGTCCTGAGCTATTATATTTGTATTTGTATCAGGAAATAAATTATCAAAATTGCTATGATTTTTATCGCTTAAGGTTTCCCATGAAGGTATTGTCTCTTGACTGACTAATTCCAATAATTCATTAATATCATCGATATCTTTAGCTTCTTCAGCAACTAATTCTTCTGACGTAGATGTGACTAAATCATTCAGTTCTCCAACATAATTATTATCAATATCTAAGCCAATATCTGCTTCATCGCTCTTTTCTTTTTTGTCTGGTTCCTGATGACTTTCTTCTAATAAATCATCACCAAACAACTGCGCTAAAGTTAAATCTTCGGGAGCTTTTTTGGCTAAATTTCTATTGTGATTTTGGGGGGTTTCCAAAGATAGCAAATCTGCTAAATCCAGATCGCTTTCTTCTTTACTGCTACTGTTATGACCAAGCTTAACTTGATCGGCATCAACATTTATATCTAAGACATTCTCTTGTTGCCAATTATCATCTAATTCTGGATTTTCATCTGCAAATAGATTAGCAAGAGTATTTAACTCAGCACTCCCTACTTGTGGACCATTAACATGAATATTTTTGCCAATTGAGAATAAGTCTTCTTCATCGTTACTATCATCTTCTTGATTGAAAAGCTCAGATAAATCATGAATATTATTCTGGGGTTCTACATGCTCTAATTCTAGAGCGGGAGTATCCCCAGGGATATTTTCGATGTTGCTAGTAGAATTATTTGGCTGTGGTGTGGTGACCAGCAAAGGAGTAATTTCTTCATCCTCTTGGGCAGCAGGCAAATTTAATAATTCAATATCGCTGATTAGAGCTTCTAATTGTTCGCTAGGGACTATTTCTGTTTCTTTATCTGCTAGAACTAATTCAAGAGCCTGTTTGATGCTAGTAATTACTACTTTTGCCAGTGTAAGATAATTATTTGACAGATTAGCGATCGCAGCTCCAGCAGTGAGACATAAAGTTGACCAATTAACTAAATCCAGTTCTTCTCCCAGCTCTGCTAGGTACTGACAGCAATCTTGTAATTGTTGCCGATTTTCAGCAGTTTCTGTTTGTTTAAACAATTGCAACATTTGTCTTAATGTCTTTAAGACGTGAGTTTGCAACTGTTGTCGTCCATAACTTTTTGCAGGAGTTGGGGGAGTTTTTGTTTGTTGAGCGGAAGTAGAATCTACCACATTGTTTTTGGCAGAATCGCTAATTCCTTTATCCCCTTGTTTGACCAAGAGATCAAGATGTTCGTGAAGCGACTGAAAGCAAGGTTCGGCTTCTGACATCAAATTATTTGCTACTTCTTCTGTCAGACCGAATGGTCCTTGTAAATTTTCTAATAAGGCTTTTAAAGTATCAGATACATCGAGAAATAAAGTTTCTAATTTTTGGTCAACTTTTACTGGTTGTTCCTTGAGAATTTTAAAACAATCTTCCAAGCGATGGGCAGTACGTTGAATGCTACTCAGACCTAGCATTGCAGCTCCTCCTTTCACGGAGTGAGCCGCCCGAAATACCTCATTGAGAGTTTCCGGGTCATTTAGGGTACTCTGAAGATTCAGCAGCCCTTGCTCGATAGTAGTCAAGTGCTCTTTTGCTTCCTCGATAAAATAACCCAAAATTCGCTGTTGGTGTTCTGGCAGCATAATTGCAGTTGTAATTTAAGAGTTAAAAGTTAAAAGTTAAAAGTTAAGAGTTTAGTCATTTGTCATTTGTTGATTGTTGTTATCCATGACCAATAACAAATAACCAATAACCAATGAACCCATTATCGGGATTCAGATGTTTCCACCCGGAAGCGTTCCACAGAAGATATTAAATCGCGGGATACACCTACTAGGTGTTGTAAAGCACCAGATACCCTTTGTGCTTCTTGGGATGTTTCTTGTGCCGTTAACTCCACCGATTGCATCACTTGGGCAACAGCGCGAGAAGTATCGGTCTGATTCACCGTGTCAGCAGAAATTGAGCGTACCAACTTATCAATCTGATCGGCTACCTGAATAATGTTATCGAGCGATCGCTTGGCTTCTTCAGCCAGTTTAGTACCCTTAATTACCTGTTGGGTTCCTTCTTCCATGGCTGTCATCACCGAGCCGGTTTCACTTTGGATTTGCATGACAATTTGTTCGATTTCTTTGAGGGATTTGGCTGATTTATCTGCCAGCTGACGAACTTCGTCTGCAACGATAGCAAATCCCCTCCCAGCTTCCCCAGCCCTAGCCGCCTCAATACTGGCATTCAGTGCTAACAAGTTAGTACGGGAGGCAATCTGGGAAATCAAAGCTACAATTTTAGAAATCTCCTGAGAAGATTCCGCCAATCCCTTCACCTTACGAGTAGTTTCAGCTACCGTTTTCCGAATTTCCAAAATACCCGCCACGGTATTTTCTACCGCTTCTCCCCCCTTCTGAGCGATTTTACTGGCATCATGGGTCACAGCTTCTGCTTCCCGTGCTGCTTCTGCTACCCGTTGGATGGAGTCGGTCATCACCTGAACAGAATTGAGAGTTGCCGCCAATTCTTCTGCTTGGCGCAAAGCATCACTAGATAAAGCTCGAGCAAAGGTTTCAGAATTATTTGAACCTTTAGTAACTTCCCTGGCAGCAACCTTTACCTGTTGGACAATATCCCGCAGGTTTTGAATAGTCAGGTTAAAGGCATCGGCAACGGCTCCCAATACGTTTGCTGTCACCTCTGCTTGTACGGTCAAATCCCCCCTGGCGGCACCTTCCACATCATCTAGCAAGCGAATTACCTGACGTTGTAAACTTTCGTTGGCTTCTTCCTGCTGTTGAGCCTTGCGGGTAGTTTCATTGGTAATAGTGAAAATCACCCGAGCCATTTCATTGAAGCCAGTGGCTAATTGCCCAAATTCGTCTTCCGAATAGACTGTTGCTTTCACATTTAAATTCCCTTGACGCACAGCATCAAACTGGGATTGTAAATCTCTGGTGGTTCGTCGCAATTGTCGAATACTCAAACTAGTGGCAATACCAGTGGTGACAGTACCAGTAATACCTGCGGCTAAAGCCATTAGCCAGCCTGTATTCCTCACTGATTCCCGCTGCTGGGGAGGGGAAAAAGAAGTAGCAGCAAAACTGACAGATGCCACTACCACCGCTGATACAATACCTACAGCACCACCAATTAACCAAGGCTTAGTTTCTAGGGATGCATTCTCTAAAGGTGCAAAAAAACCTTGTTCTACATTAACCTCAGGTTCAATTTTCTTAATACCAGGATCTGTAAATACTGGTACTCCTTCTTGGGAGCCAGTAATACTAAATAATTCATCATCGCGATTGCTATCTTGGAGATTGCTATCGGGGGTGATGGTAGAAGTTTCTGGAATATTATGGGTGCCGGTTGAACTTTCCAGAGGACCAGAATTAAAAAACGACTCATTGGTGCCAGTTTCAGGAATATTGAAACCAGGAATATCTCCTAAATCGTCAAACTCATCGAAATCATCTAAAAACTCTATATTTCCACCTTGAGATAAACTGGAGCTAGGAATGCTACCAGCATCTTCACTGTCATTGAATTCTTCAGAACCGAATGCAGACTCAAATGCCTCAAAGTCGAAACTATCATCGCCACTATCTTGGCTAATTTCCTGGGAATCTGATAAACCGAAGGCTTTCTGCTCCTTATATCCCTGATTGGCTGAATCTAACTGAGAAATATTACTATTATTATAATTTTCAATATGATCTACTTTGGGTTGTGGAGCAATTTCCGGAGCTACACCCATCAGTAGAGTTTCGCCACCATTATTAATATTCGATGAACTTTCATTTATTCCAGAGACTTGACCTTGATCTCGATCTGAGGATAAATTTCCTGTTTCCAAGGAAAAATTTTCACTAGCTGGCACAGCAAAAGTTTGTAAATCATCGTTAGCTCCTGGCAAAGGGGAATGATTATTTTCTGAAATTTCCAACTCCATAGCTTGGTCATCTTGCTGCCAAGAACTAGATTCATCTAATTCTGATGATTGAGATTTATGGCTTGGAGATTGCTCTGCTACCGCAAAAGGGTTATTATCATCCGAACTTTCAGTACTGTTGGATGTGGTCATTAAACCACTACTATCTAAAGGCAACTCAAATGGACTACTAAAGGGTGAATCTTGGTCAACAGATGCTGCTGATTCATTTTCAGGTGCAAAATCATTGAGACTAAAAGTATTACTAGTTATACTTCCTTCGCTAGCCAAATCTTCAAAATTGCCCATAGATATTGGTTCCTCATCTATAGGTGACAAATCTATTGATTCGTCATCGCCGAAGTATGACTCTGAAGTTCCTACTTGCTGCTGGTATTGGTTAATATTATCTAAACCATTTTCAGCCAGACTAATTATTTCTCGATCTTCAGTCAGTTTGATAACACTTTCATACTCTGCCTTGGCTACATCAAACTTCTGTAAAACATAATAAATATGACCCCTTAATAAGTGGATGTTGGCATCTTCTGGAGCAATATCTATTACCCGATCGATCAGATTAGCCGCCTCCTCATAGTTTGCTTGTACGTAGGCTTTATACGCCTGTTGGTAAATGTCTTGATAATCGTTTATACTAATTGCCATTTCCTATCTCCCTGTTTTATCCTGCCCACCGAGCACTCCGCAAAATTGCCATGGGATCGAGTAACCGCAAATACTGATTATTTTGAGCATCTAATAACCATTCACCACGTAAAAAGGGAGCCATAGTATCTGGCACACTATTGGTTGCCACTAGATGCTGTATATCAAGCCAGTCCATACCACCAATTTCATCTACAGCTAAGCCGATTATTGTGTCTTGCTCTTCTACAGCAATTACTGGTATTTCTGCTCGATCGGTATTTAACGGAGTCATTTCCCCCAAAAATTGACCTAAATCAGCCACCCAAATTACTCGACCTCGTAAATTTAAAGTACCCAAAAGTAGAGGAGAAGCATTAGGAATGGGCGTAATTCTCTCCGGACTCAGTTCTATAACTTCCCTGATACCCATAGCTGGTAGGGCAAACTCCTGATGCGAGGGAATATAAAACCTCAGATGCAATTCACCTTCAGGACTTTCTACCTGTACTTCAGGACGGAATTGGTCTTGCCCATTGCCCTCTAAAAATTCTGGTTTACTGACCATTTTATTTTCATCCTTATCCTCGCAGCAGCTGTTTGACTGTTCCAACCAGCTCTGTAGGTTGAAATGGTTTGGCAATGTAAGCGTCTGCACCTTGCCTCATACCCCAGTAGCGGTCAAATTCTTCACCTTTAGAAGAACACATTACCACCGGTACATCCTGGGTTTTCGGATTTGATTTCAGCCGACGACAAACTTCATAGCCATTCATCCGGGGCATCACAATATCCAATACCACCAAATCAGGACTAGTGGTTTTAATTGTCTCTAAGGCTTCTTCTCCATCACAGGCGTGGGCAACTGTTAAACCACTTGCTTTCAGGAGGTCGGTAATCATCTCCCTTTGCGTCAGGCTATCTTCCACAATCAGAACTGTACTCATATAATGCCTACCTACCTCCCGATATAGATGTTCCCAATTGGAACATTTGTTGGTTTGCTTGTATCAAATTAATGTATAAATTAAACCTAGTCATTTACTTATGTGCTAAGTATGGGTGATTTCCTGGGATTGACTGATTCTGTGATAATATTTTTACTCCATCTTTGATTCAATCAACAAGTCTTGGGTATATTGTTTGTCTTTGGCAGTCATGTCCCTTTCGAGATATTTTTTTACGAGCATTACTAAGTCATTGTGCCCAAAAGGCGCAGTTAAATAATCTGTTGCTCCAATAATTTTTGCTTTTATGCACTGAAAAAGCTTTTCTCGCTCTGTAACTAGAATAATGGGTACCTCCCTAAAAACCGTAGAATTTCTTAACATTGAGCAAATTTCATAACCATCTAATTCTGGCATAGCAATTTGACAAAATATTAAATCGGGTCGTAATTGAAACAACAAACCTAGAGATTCTAAGGGATTGGTAAAGGCGATCGCTTCATACCCATGAGCTTCTAAGATCGGCTTCATAGCTTGACCCATATAGTTTTTATTGCCGATGCATACTATCGGTTTTTCCGGTTTGGGATTTAATTCCCTAGGTAGTTGATACTCATCTTGATTAAGGGTAGCTAAAGAAACTATTTTTACCCACCCTTTTTCTACGTAAGGATATATTGCCTTGGCAAATGTGAAGATGTCACTGTTAAGATAACGAGCTAATTGACGGATAGAGGTTTTGCTGTCTGCCCAACTTTCAAGCTTTTTCATTGTTGCTGCTGGTAGAGCAGTATGTAGCTGAACGATATCGGCTAACATCGGACATTGTTCGGGAGATTGAATGTATGGATATAGCTGTTTCCAGTCCTGGATTTGCTTGATTACCCGACTCAAAATAGGCGTAATTTCTAAGGTAGTTAAGTGGGGAACTAGTAATGAAGTTGAATCAAAAATGAATCTACCTTGATGCAAACTCAGCAAGTCAAAGAGAATTTCATGTACTAAGCCATAGATAATACTACTAGCCTGGGAGACATGAATACTGTTGTTTGCCAATAGCTGCCACAAACACTTGTATTCGGGAATATTCCAGGGCATGCTAGAATCTGCTGGGCTTATATCTAATGTTTCTACGTTGATCTGCCCCTTGTAAAGATGTAAATAATCCTGCAACCGCGATAAGCTAGTATCTCCATAGGTGGCATAAACAATTTGACCATTAGAGACAAAAATAAGCCACATTTGCTGTTTGCAGTGAGTAGAGTGACAGCTTTCCACGAAGAGTAGACCAGTTCGCTGTCCTGATTCAATCACTTGCAAGATGCTATAAATATCGATTTCCCGTAAATTTCCCTGCATTTAGTTAACAGGCACTCCTTGCTGTATTCTCGACAGTGTTGATTCATTTTGCACCTTTCCCTTTTCATTGTTCTACTAGGTGATGAATAGATCCAGAAATTCTTCATAACTCATCACTCTGACCACAATTTACACACTCCCCCTGACTTTTCACGGCATCTTTTAGTGGAGGCTGGGTGTGGGGTGTAGCAAGACTTTCTTGTTTCCCCTACACCCTACACCCTATCCCCTACCCCCTGCCTTTACAGATGTTGAGCGGACTTGCCGTGAAAAGTCACCACACTCCCCTGCTCTCTTCCCTCTTCATTGGTGCAAGATATGTGTATGGGGATTCTCAATCTTCTGGGAATTTACTTACTTTTTTGTTTACAGATAAAAAAGAATATTAATTAAAACCATTATACTGAGATATTTAATCAGGACTTACGCAAGCCTTATTTGTCATTGCGTTCGCGTAGCGTGTCCGAAGGACTCACGAAACGTAGTGTAGCGTAGACACGAAGTGGCTTCTCGAAGAGTAGCAATCCCAGCATTTTGGCGATTACGTCGCTGTCGCTCGTAATGACGTAATCACGTTACTTTTGCGTAAGTCCTATTAATCTTAAAATTTTGTCAAAAACTCTTCCAAGCTGAGTAATAACACGGTAGCCATTATGTCTATCTTAATTACACAATTTAAAAGTGCAATAATCTGATTCTATAAAAAAAAGATGTAATATGGCATCTACAGGCGTATTTTACCTACACATGATTTAGTTGGTTACGTCCTATTACATCAAAAATTCTAGGTATATCTAAAAACATAACTAATTATTATACAAAAAGGTGAGATTGTGCTGTATTTAGCAGAAGTACAAAAGCCAAAAATTGGTGGGCTACTTAGTGGAGTGGGAAAAACTGAGCTGAAGTTAATGGCTTGTCAGCGAACTGATCAAAGTTGGAATCCCGTTAATGATGAAGTAATTAGCACGGATGAGGCTGGCAAATTACAGGATGGGGCGTTAGTGCTGGTAGAAATGAATGGGAG
The DNA here is from genome assembly GCA_030065055.1 of Calothrix sp. MO_192.B10. GTDB lineage: Bacteria > Cyanobacteriota > Cyanobacteriia > Cyanobacteriales > Nostocaceae > Calothrix_A. The sequence continues at coordinate 10,680 of JASJDS010000095.1, read as the reverse complement.
TCGTCAAGTACAACGTCTTCAAGAAGCAGGTCGTCCTCTGGTAAATATATTGCAGAATTTATCCCGTCAGTTAGAGAAGTTAAAACTCAAAGAAGAAGAAATCAACCAGTGGAAAGAGTCACTGACATTTCAAGCAGAGGAATTCAATAATCGCGAGCTTGAGATGGAGGCACGGTGGGAGCAACTGCAACAAATGGAGGATGAGTTTCAACGCTTAGAAACCGAGAAGCAGGAGTTTGAAACAACCCGTCAAGAAATAGAAAAGTTACAGGCAGAAATTGAGCGCGAACGGGAAGAATTAGAAGGTGCTTGGGAGCATTTACGGGGCGAACAGGCTCGTTTGCAAGAGTCACAAGAGGAGTTACAGACGGGAAAGGTTTTAGATGAAGAGCAAAGTCGCCAATTACGAGAATTAATCGATCGCCTTTCGGGTAATGTTGCTTCTGTAGAACCAGTTAGGGAACATCTGAATTTGGCTTTAGAGATGGTGGAAAGCCAGCAGGAGATTCTCAACCCCCATTGGGAACAATTTCAATCACAAAAAACCCTAGTCGAACAACAGCAAGCAGAAGTAGAAGAGTTGGCACAAAATTATTCCCAACAGCAACAGGAGTGGGAAGAAGCTCAAACTAATCTGCTACAACAACAGGCTGATTTGAAAGCCAATACAGCAGTTATGGCAAGTAAGCAAGCATATATTCAAGGCTTGCGAGAGCATTTACAACGCCAAGAAGATTTGTACCAGTATATTCAATCCTTAGCTGTGATGGCAGGTGATATTGTCCTCAGTGACAAAGTAGATATGGCTGCTTTGGAAAATATGCCTGTGGAAGAATTGCAACAAAAGATCCAAGAGTCCCAGGAAAAGTTGAAGATAGATTCAAGTTTTGTTAACGATCAAGAACAAGAATTAACATACAAGTTGAAAGAGATTGCCGAACTCAGGACTAAGATTAGTCAGGCATCAGGAGAAGAAAAAAGTCAATTAGAAGCTGTTTTAGCAGATGAAAAAGATGCTTATCAATTTCTAAATGAATCTTTGGTGGGACAACGCCGCAGTCTATTAGATTTGGAAAGTTATTTAAGACAATATCAGGCTGTACTTTGGCAACGCCAAGGTAATTCTCTGATGAATCTTCCAGAGGAGCAGAAAATCGATCTTAAACCAGCACTGAAACAAATTGAGACTTATAAACAACAAAAATTAGCAGAATTACAAAGTATAGAAAGGGAAGTGGAGGATATAGGTACTGGGTTTGAATTAGCACAAAACATGATTGATAATCGCATTCAAGAGCAAGAAACAAAACGTCAAGAAATACAATCTTTAGAGCAAGATTTACTGGAGCGACGTAAGGTTGCGGGTGAATCAGTAGGAAAACTGAATATTTACCAAGAAGCTTTACAGCCAATTCAAGATGCTTTGGATGGTTTGCGCTACAAGCTACAGGAGTTATCTAAATCTTTAGTAACAGTTCAAGAAACTGGTGAATCTCAACAACAAACTATTAATGAAATGAACCAACAGTTGATGAATGTAATTGCTCAACCGGAATTGGCAGTATCTTAAATAATACCGATTTAATACATGCTTGCAACACATCCCTCGGTAGAGACGTAGCATTGCTACGTCTCTACAAAAATCTATGGGTTCCATTCTTTTTTGAAAAGCAAATCAAATCGCCTTTTGTTTGAGCGATCGCACCTCCAGGAAAAGGATCGGTTTGGGATTTGTTGGGTGCTATAATCAATGCTGTGAGTTTCTCTATGTGCTCAAAATTAGGGGCACATGGCAGTATTTTTTGTAGCACCTGGCGCATTACCCGGCGTTGTAGAGCAATTGGTGCAGTTTGTAATTGACGGCGATGGATTTGGATTCTCCCAGGAATTTGGGATGGAGATTCTGTTACTACCTCCTGATATAATTTCTCGCTGACTTGTTGTAAATATTCTACTTCTGCCTGTAATAGTTCTGCGGTTCGCGCTAGGGCAGATTCAACGTTGGGGTTAAAGTTAGTTTGTAGGTAGGGTAGTAGTTCTTGACGGATGCGATTACGGGTATATTTTACATCCTGATTGGTGATGTCTTCCCAAATTGACAATTGTAAGTCTTGACAAAATTGCCCTGTTGTGGATCGAGTAGTTTCTAGCAGGGGACGCACTAACCAAATATGCTCAGTTAGGGGACGTTGCCAGGTTAAGGCTTGCATCCCATCTGCACCCGTGCCGCGAATTAGGTTGTAGAGCAGGGTTTCTGCCCGATCGCTGGCTGTATGTCCCGTAACCACACAGTCATATTTATGTTCCCGAGCGATCGCAGTTAATTGATGGTAACGCCAATCACGGGCAGCAGCTTCGGTTTCTACTGATTGCTCGGCTATAGCTAAATGAAAAGATACATTCCAATGCCTAGCCAAATTTTCTACGTGTTGGGCATTAGCCTGGGAGTCAGAACGCCAGCGATGATCGCAATGGGCAATACCTAAATGCCAACCCCATTTTGGCTGTAAGTCTAATAGTAGTTTACTCAAACACAGAGAATCTTGTCCCCCAGAAACAGCTATTAATAGCCTGTGATTTTTGGTAAATAAATCACGGGTGCGAATAGTTTGGTGAATGTGGGCGTGTAAAGGAGTCCATTGCATTAACAGTTATCAGTTATCAGTTATCAGTTATCAGTTTTTGCGAAATTCATATTCTTGCTCTCTATGTTGGTTTTGATATTATTTCCTGGTTTTTTTAGTGGTCAAAATAGAGGTAAACATCATTAGAAAACCACCTAACAAAATAGCGATCGCTAATCCTACAGTTACCAGATCAATGACTTGAGTATTATCCATGATTAAAAATCCTGATATTAATTTAGGGCTATAGTTGATGGTTGTTAGTTGTTAGTTGTTAGTTGTTAGTTGATGGGAAAAAATTTGTCTCCTTGTCCCCTTTTCCCCTTGCCTCCCCACACTCCTACTCTACTCTTCGAGAAGCCACTGCGTGTCTACGAGAAGCCACTTCGTGTCTACATTCCTTCACTCCGGGCGGGGAAACCCCGTCCGGGCGGGGAAACCCCGCCCCTACTCCGAATCCCGAACTCCGAACTCCGAACTCCCTCTGTTGCTTAAAAATCTACGCCGCGTTTGAGTTCTACACCATGATTGGCATAGTGTTTGTGACAGTAGACTTCAGAGTGAATGCTGGCTAAATCAAAATATGCGGGCTGATTTTGGCAACGACCTGTAATGATAATTTCTGTATGGGGGGGTTTGCGTAGTAAGGCTTGAACAATTGGTTCTACGGGGATTAGCTCTAAGTCAACGGTGGGGTTGAGTTCATCGAGAATAATGGTTTTATACAATCCCGATGCGATCGCAGTTTTGGCAATTTCCCAACCTCGTTCAGCTTCGACATAATCCAATTCCTGACGGGAGTTGCGCCACACAATGGCATCCCTACCACACCGTTGGTGATCCACTACCTCTGGATAGGATTGTTGCAAAGCTGCGATCGCTGCATCTTCTGTATAACCACTACCCCCTTTCAGCCATTGCATAATTAATACACGGGTAGAACCAGGGTGATTAATGCCTCTACCAATTGCCTGTAAAGCTTTTCCTAAAGCACTAGTCGATTTACCTTTACCGGAACCAGTATAAATTTCTACTCCTTCGATGCCTTGGATGGCAGCATTCGGATGGTGTTTGGGTTGCATTTCCGAGTGTAAGTCGGCAATATCCAGTAATTTTTGGGGTGCAGCGCGTCCGGTGGCGATAATTTCTAGGTCGTAGGGTTTGGATTTGAGTGTCTTGACTACCTCATCCACATCTAATAATCCTAAATCCAAGACTGGGTTAAGTTCATCTAAGACTACAACGGAGTATAAATTAGAAGCAATTGCTCCTTTGGCTACATCCCAACCCCGTGCGGCTTCGGCTCTGTCAAAGGCAGTAATTTCATCTACACCAAAAAATTCGGCTCTGCCAGTACGAACTTGATCGATTAGATGGGGAAAACCAGCTTGTAGTGCTGCGATCGCTCCATCTTCATCATAATCCCTTTCTGGTCCTTTCAAAAACCGCAGCAACAACACACGATTGGAATTGCTCGGTGCATTAATTCCCAAGCCAATGGAGCGTAATACTACCCCCAAGGCAGCTTGAGACTTGCCTTTACCCATACCATCATAAACATGGATTTGTCCTGTAGCACGTTGTTGACGCAGTTGTGCTGTACGAATACCGATGCCGTTCCTAGTCATCTTACTAAAAGCCGTAATGTGGCAGTCCTTTTTCTTTGTCCAGTATGTCCTATCAACCAAGCAGCATTATCTCTACCATTGGGAGTTCTTCTGCTAACTATAAGTTGGGACAAAACTGTGTTTGCATCTTCAGACTGCTCATTTTACCACCCTTGAACGGGAGGAGTGATGGAGTTCGGAGTTCGGAGTTCGGAGTTCGGAGTAGGGGCGGGGTTTCCCCGCCCGGAAGGAGGGAAGGAGTGAAGGAGTAGGGGCGGGGTTTCCCCGCCCGGAGGGGAGGAATAATTTTTGCGATCGCGACGGTACGGATGTAGGTAAATTGTAAATTAAATCAAACTGCTGTATAAAAATACAAAAAAATGGTACAACACTCGAAGCAATGAGATAAAGTATCTCAGTCTACGTGCGATCGCCATACTCGTTAGCATCAAATCTTCATTATTACTTATGTATGTATGCTTATGCTGGACTTTATCCCCTTTGATTTTGATTTTTCTCCAATTCTACCTCTAGGCATCATTTTATTTGATTTACTATTCTTGATAGTGGCAATTCCCATAGAAGCCTATATTTTAAAGGCACGGTTAAAATTTGATCCAAGAAGTAGTGTTTTCTACGCCATATCGATCAATCTTTTTTCTAATGTGGCTGGTTGGCTAGTGTTTTTCTTTATTGAACCTTCCTTATCTACCGCCAATAAGTCAGAAGTATTAAATTATGTTTTTTTTAACCGCTTTCAATCAGAAGGAATATATTCTTTACTATTTTTAATTGCATTCTTTATTTTTTTTGCTACGTTCTTCTTCAAAACTCTTAGCTTGCAGTCATTATTGTTCCTCTGGAATAAATCAGAGAAAAAAAAGCCAGAGCAAGAAGTTCCCCTATCTCAAAGACGTTCTTCTAGAAGATACAACCTGAATAAAATACAACAAACAAATGTAGTTACCAGTGTATTAATTGCTAATTCCCTGAGCTATACGGCAATTACAATCATTATAGCTATTTGTTTTTCTTGGCAATTGATAAATTAGAGGTTTGATAAATGGACATAATTAAAGACTTTTTGTCTGGTACTTTCAAATTTATTCAAGATATTCTGGGCGGTATTCAAAAACTATTGTGGCCACCGCAATCTTACTCTTGGCAAACCCTAATTTATTTGAGTGTTTTTTCTTGGTTAATGTCATATTGGGCAGCAGGTTTTTTTGTCAAAAATATTATCGCTTTTTGTGGCTGGTTATTCCTGATTGCAGGTACTGCTTGGTATACCACCGATAATCCTGTGGTTATTCCTGGAACCTCTATGCCTGTGGGAGCATTAATTACGGGAGGATTAATCAGTTTATTTGCTTTTGGCGGTGAAAAAAATCTCCTGAACCCGGTATCATTTGTACTATGGCCAACAATGTCTGCACTGATTACAGCTATTCCAGAGTTTTTTCAAGGTACTGGGACTACTGTTAATCCACAGATTCCCAAGCCAGAAGCTCGTCAGAAAATTATAGTTTTAATTCTCAGCTCAATGTTAGTCAGTTGCTGGTTACAAGTATATTTTGTAGTAGATAATTGGGCAAAACAATATCCAAGTATATTAACAGATAATCTTAACAATAGCGTCTTAGTTAAAAAGATCGCGCTTCCAGAGGAACCAACAATCAGGAAAATTCCTAAAAATGGAATTACGATCTTAGATAAATTAGTACCCATAATAATTACCCAAATTGATGATCAACCTTGGTCAAAAGTGGAACGCTTACTCAAAAATGCTAGAACCAAAGACTCACAAATAGCTAAGTTGGGTAGAAGAGTGATTGAAACAGAACTAGCGGCTTATAAAGAGAGGGATTTATGGCGAGTGGAAGCGCGGGTAGAGAGCATCAATCCCAAGAGTCCAGATGTTTATAGACTAAGTTTACTTAGTATTTGGAGTGGTCCTAGTTCCAAGAAAGAAGGGTATTATTTTAAACGTTCTTGCCAAGTTGAACCAGTGGCATCTGCTAGTAATATCATTGGTAGGGAAGATAGGAGAAAAGCTGAGATTGAATGCGAGTCTGAGAATTCTTTCTTTGCCGACTCGCCACCACCCCAAGGATGAAAATAATATAGATAGCAGTGTAAATTATAACTGGGTGAATCAATTGCTATGAATTTCAGCAGAATTTCTGTCATCGCTACCAATGTGTTTCGGGAAATGGTACGCGATCGCATCCTCTATATCCTCGGATTTTATATTTTAATACTTGCTGTTGCTTTATTGCTACTACCTGAGGTAGCTGCGGCAACGGAAGATAAAATGTTCCTGGACTTGGGTTTGGCTGCAATGGCTGTCCTGGGTTTAGTTGTGGCAGTATTTATTGGCACGGGTTTAATTAATAAGGAAGTTGAAAAACGCACCCTGCTAGTATTCATTGCTAAACCCATTAGCCGTAGTGAATTTGTCGTTGGTAAGTACTTGGGGTTGGTTGCGGTATTAACCACCCTAGTTGCTGTGATGACGGTTATTTACTTGGTGTTTTTGCAATTTGGCAATATAAATCACCAGACTATCAGTATTTTTACTTCAGCAATCTTTTTGATTTTGCAGTTGTGCTTAATCTCTGCTTTTGCTATTACTTTTGGTATAGTATCTAATTCTCTATTAGCAACACCTTTAACTATTGCGGTTTATTTGATTGGCAATATTACCCAAGATATTCTCGAATTTGGTCGTTTAAGCAACAATCCTGGGTTTGAACGTCTGACTCAAGGTTTATATTTAGTTTTACCGGATTTATCGAGATTGAATTTACAGAATGATGCTGTTTATGGGTTGCAAGCATTACCTAATTTCACCACATTAATTGGTAACAGCTTGTATGGTATATTTTACAGCTTGATGTTGGTTGCGATCGCTATTCTTATATTTTCTCAACGCGAGTTCTAATTCTGCGGGCGAATTTGGGCGTAAGCCTTGCGCCCCTACATATGTATCGTTCTTTTTGTGAATTGGTATAAGTAGGGTGGGCACTGCTAGCCCTGTCAAGGTGGGTATAAGCATTCTCAAAGCGAATGACACCTTCGTTAAGGGAAAAACTTTGTTAAATCTAACTTTCCAGGCTCTGGTTACAAGGTTCTACCTTGTAATGAATTTTGAGGAGGCTCTGCCTCCTGTTAATTCTGGAGCTAGAGCCTAGAAACCAGGGGAGGTTACCCCAACGGGACATGCCAAAAAGGGCACGGCGTGGGTTGTGATTATTCTATAACCCGAAATCTTTCGGATGCCGTGCCTAGAAACCAGGGGAGGTTACCCCAACGGGACATGCCAAAAAGGGCACGGCGTGGGTTGTGATTATTCTATAACCCGAAATCTTTCGGATGCCGTGCCCCTACTGGACAATTTGTTCTTTGGCATTTTTGAAATTACTTCAATGTCAGCTTGACAGAGATAGCACTGCCTACCTTACTCTTATTGAGATAGTGGATATGTGTTAACTAATTATTCCTTGGTAGTGCGTAGCTGGATATAAACCATGATTAGAGCGATCGCTAATAATACAGTAGCAGCAGCTGCGGCATAACCAAAATCAAATTGTCCAAAGGCTTCTTGGTAAATGTAGTAAACCAAGAGATTAGTTGAATTCAAAGGACCACCGCCAGTAATCACATATACCTGTTCAAAACTCCGCAGGGTGAAAATTACCGTGGTGACAAGGGCAAATATGAATGTGGGTTGTAATCCAGGTAAGGTAATATGCCAAAATTGCTGCCAACCATTAGCACCATCCAATTCCGCAGCTTCGTAGCGACTGGTAGGGATAGTTTGCAAACCGGCTAAAAACACCACCATGTTGAACCCTAATTGCTTCCAAATACTTAAAATAATCAATACTGGCATTGCCCAAAAAGTATCTCCCAGCCAAGCAATGGGTTGAATACCCACAGCCTCTAAAATAGTATTTACTGGCCCATAGAGTTGAAATAACCAGCGAAAACCCAAACCAGCAGCCACCATAGAAATAATCGAAGGCAAAAAATATGCCGTGCGTAACGCTCCTTGCAAGGGGAAAGTCTGATTCAATAACACAGCCAATCCTAAAGGAATAATTAAACTGGGAATAACCGTCGCTACCGTAAAATAGACAGTATTGCCCATCACCTGCCAAAAGTCAGGATTTAGAAACAAACGCCAATAATTTTTTAACCCTACCCAATAAGCACCATCAGCGGTGAAACTTCCAGCAGTAAAGCTGAGATAAAACAAGTAGGCGATGGGGAAAAAAACAAAAATACTCAACAAAATGACTGCTGGTGCCAAAAAAATCCCGGCGGCAACGGTATCATTGTCTAACCAAGATTTAGTATAGATTTTGGGCATCTAACAATTTTTCTCCGGCGGTTATGACTATTTGTACTGATTCTACCCCTAGCTTGATTTCCCCGAATATTCATAGTCAACAATGGGAACATCCTCCAGTAAAATTGGGTATACTAGCCTCTGGTAATGGTAGTAATTTTGAAGCGATCGCTCAAGCTATTGCAGATAAAAAACTCAATGCTCAAATCCAAGTTTTGATTTACAACAACCCCAATGCCTACGCCGCAAAAAGGGCAAATAACTGGGGCGTACCAACGGTATTATTAAATCACCGCCAATATCAGCAACGGGAAGAGTTAGATAGAAACATCGTTGCCACACTAGAAAAATATGATACCGATTTGGTAATTATGGCTGGTTGGATGCGCTTAGTCACGCCAGTATTAATTGATGCCTTTACGGATAAGATAGTTAATATTCATCCCAGCTTGTTACCCAGCTTTAAAGGGATTAAAGCCGTCGAGCAAGCGTTATCTACGGGTGTTAAAATAACTGGCTGCACCGTACATTTGGTGTGTTTAGAAATGGATAGCGGGCCAATTTTAATGCAAGCCGCAGTACCCGTATTACCCGATGATACATTAGCAACCCTCCATGCCAGGATTCAAATAGAAGAACACCGGATTTTGCCAATGGCGATCGCTCTTTTGGTAAGATAATAGAATTTAGAATTTGCTGGGTTTCGTTTGGTGGGTCAAAAATTGTAGGGGCACTGCGGCTTGCGCCCTGATCATTGGTAAAATTATAAGGACGGCTAGCTGAAAACCCCGAAATGAAAACTACAAATCTTCTTGGATTTGTAGTTTGAGGGTCGTTTACGTCGGGGATGAAAGCTGCGATCAAGCCTTTAGGCTTGAGTGATTTTGTCATTAAATATGTTATAGGGATAAACCCCGCCCTTAAAGGGCGAGGTATTCGTTATAATTGATAAACCCCGCCCTTAAAGGGCGAGGTATTCGTTATAATTGATTAATCAGTACAAGATTTAAAAACCTACCCCCGGACTAGGGGAAAGTTTACGCCCGAAAGAACCACCGAGGAGATATCAGCACGCCCTTGTGGCAAACGTGTTGAGCCTGGGAACCTGAGATATCAGGATATTAAGGCAGTGATGCCTTAAGAATCGACCTGGCTTTAGCCCGGAGAGTGTCAAGTGAAAATACTTCATGGAAATAAAGTAGTTCTCTGAGGTTGCAAATGCCTATCGTTAACAGAGCTAACGGGCTACTAGCTGAGTTTGCCATCTTCCCTGTAGAACCCGATAACCAAGGTAGTCTGGTGAAACGCGCCATCCAAAACATCGAGTCGAACTTCAAGCAGCATTCAGGGTTTTCTTCTGGCACAGTTTTCCGCAGTCGTGATGGAATGCGCGTCACAAGCTATGTTCAATGGTCGGATAGAGCTAATTATGTGGCTACTCAACCCTTCACAGATTTTGCAACTCCGGATATTCATCTTTTTGACATCTTTGCCGCAGAACCTGAAGGTACCGAAGTACAGCTATCACCTGATATGGATGGGTTAATCAACTTTGGTATCTTCAAAATGAAGCAACCCCAGAACCAGCCTCGATTCATGGAGCTGTTTAGTCAGGCATTACAAATGGTATCGGGGCAACCTGGACTTATTTCTACTCATGTCCACCGCAGTCTTGATGGATGGCGTTGTATTAACTTTGGGCATTGGCGATCGCTAGAAGATTTCACGGCAATGGATACAAATCGCCCCTTCTCACCTATTTTTGGAGAAATGCTGGATTTAGCAGACAATGAGTACCAGAAAGAATTACATGAGGTTGTATTTACTGTTTGTTGACATACTCCCCTTGTTGAAACGAAGGGGATTCAAAAAGGTTGTTCCTTTCACGGGGTAAACCCACGTTTTTTCACCTTTTCTTCCTGCCTCTTAGGCTCTTAACTAGACAATCAACTTATGTTTCTTGCCCCCGCCAGACCGCCTCCACAGGCATTTTCATTTAACGTTGCTGGAAGTGCCCCTCCCCAAACGGATCTTAATATTGTTTTGGAACAGTTACTCTACCTTTAGTCGGCTTAATCGTGCAGGTCGCGTCACC
>JASJDS010000007.1 GCA_030065055.1 Calothrix sp. MO_192.B10 | reverse complement strand
CGACTCCTGGTATCCCATCGGACATTAACCGAGCTTTATTAACGATACGGGATGCCCCTCCGCACCGGAACTTGACAATCCGAGTTCTGTTTTTTAAGTAGTAGGTGGCGGTTAGCTCTTAAATTGATATCCCTACTATGTTTATTGTAGACCAAAAATTACCCTATAAACCCTGCCTCGGCTTTCATCTCACACTTCCCTTACGGGTAAGTGTGAGGCTTCCCGCCGAGAAAGCTAAACAAAAAGGTCTTCTTTCTTCCTTCAATTAAGGATCGAGTCGATATTTCATGGAAATATTGATGGTTTTATTGCTATTAAGTATAAAGCTAGCATCCTGGAATTTGGGTGCCCCTGTTTTGATTGACACCTTGGGATTATTGGAAATACCAAATCCTTCTTGGGGAATGCCAAAAAAGTCTCTATTGAGTTGGCGATCGCCATTTTGATCATCAACTATAGCTACTGCATATTTTCCATGCTTTAAACCAGAAAATTGCTGTTTAATAGAACGACCTACAATCTGAGTACAAGCACTTTTCAGTACATTTTTAGTATTTAAAGGAAATCCTTTTTTCTGGGAATATAAGCCAATACAGACTTCACCTTTTTGATTTTGAATACCATTTACTACCACAGTTAGAGTTGCAGTAGGTTCGGTGCTAATAGCTTTGGCGAAACCTAAACTGACAATACTAGCTACTAGTAAAAAACTAAGTTGAGATATTTTCCGTATCATCTAAATATTCTCCATAGATAGTGTTGTAATGAAAAATTGGATTCAGCAACTGAATAATTTTTACTTGTACCGATTTAATAAACGATCGCAACACATCCCTTGGTAGAGACGTAGCAATGCTACGTCTCTACAAGAATCTATTTGTCGCATTATCTTTTTAAATTGGTATTAAATTGATTACGATTCTGAGGTTTGAGAATTAGTTGTTTTTATGGTCTGAGGATTAGTATATTGATTCCACAAGATTTTAGCTGCAATGACAAAATCTTTGAATAATAGAGTTTCTGTACCTTGAAACTGTCTAATTATACTAATATGGCAACATAGACGCTCGTAAAAGCTCATTTTTACTAGCCACGCCGAACGTAAATATTCCCAAAATACCCGCCAATGTTGAAACAGAAGTTTACTCTCATCATTGGATGAATCAAACCATTGAGCATAGCCATATAGGTCGGGTAACATATTCACTGAATATTCCGGATTATCATGGGCAAATGACATATGATCTGGGAATAAAATACTTAATGATTGTTGAGCATGACTGCGAGAAAAAAATAGGTATTCTGGTATTTCATAAAACCTTCCTTGGAGAGCTAATCTTAATAAGAAAATTGCATCTGCTGCACCATAACCGCCCTGAGGGGGAGTAACTTTCAAAGCACTAGTACGAATCAAACCAAAAATCGGATAACAGAGATGTTTAGCCAGCAAATCATGAAATCTTACCTGGATTTTTGGTGAATCTGTGCGGAGATGAACATTGTAATTTCCTAAAAAATTACCATTTTCATTAATATAAGATACTAGAGAATGACACAGGACAATATCAGGATTTTGGTCGAGTACATCAATGCATTTACTCAGAAAATCTGGAGCAATCACATCATCATGGGCTGCCCACTTAAAATATTCTCCATTCGATAATTCAAAAGTCCGATTGTAATTAGGAGCACCACCAAGATTTTTTTCATTTTTGTAGTATTTGATGCGGCAGTCTTTTGCCATGTATTCTTGACAAATTGCCTCAGTATTATCAGTGGAAGCATTATCGGAAATAATTAATTCAAAATCTGTAAAAGTTTGAGCCAGGATAGAATCTAGGGCTGGACGGATAAAGTTTTCACCATTATATACAGGCAGACCAATACTTACCTTTGGTTGATATTTGCTCATAAGAATTATCTAGATAAAGTTTGAGGGACCACAGATCCTCGACTTCTTTAAGAAGTCAGGGATCTAAACACCGCGACTTGTCAAAATTAGTCCTATATTGAATCTTTACCGTCAGAAAATAGTAGATGCAACCGCATGAGGCATGAAAACTTGAATGACTACTAATTTAGTGCATAATTTTTGTCAAATCTGTTTGCTGCAACCATTGTTTAGTAAGTTGCAATCCTGACTCTAAATTAATAGTCGGTTCATAATTTAATATCTGACGGGCTTTATCAATTGAATAAGCATAGGGACGGGACATAAAATCTACTGCTTCGGGAAAAATATCTGTGGGTTTACGAAACAGTTTTTGACCCTGGTAGCGTAATTTGAGAAATAATTTTAACTCATCTTTGGGTAAAGAAAAAGGTGTAGGCAAACCTGTAATCTCAGCTAAGGAATTAAAGTAATCTTTCCAAGAAGTTGCTTGACCATCGGTGATATTAAAAACTTCACCATAAGGTTCTTTTTCTAAGGCAAGAAAAATTGCATCAATCAGGTTATCAATATAACAGTGATTAATCACCCCCGCACCATCATTTACATAGGCAAATAACTTCTGGCGCATCATGATTATGGGTCGGACAATCCAGGGAATACTACCCGGTCCGTAAACATCCCCTGCTCTAATAATAATTACACCAAAATCTGTCGGAGAATTAATTTCTAATAGAGCTTTTTCGGCTTCAATTTTGGTTTGACAATAGGGATTATTTTCCCCAACTAGGACTCCGTCTTCAGCAACACCATCGGCATAGTTAAAGCCGTATACTAAAGCATTAGAAATGTGGACAAAAGTTTTCACACCAGCTTTTTTGGCTGCCTGGGCTATATTAATAGTGCCGTTGACATTTACCTCACGAAATTGCTTAATTTCTCCACCTTCTTTGGCAAGTTCATGGGCATGTAAAACAATGTCTACTCCCTGACAAGCTTTTTCAGCAGTAGCTCGGTCGTTAATATTACCAATAATTACTTTAGCACCCAAGTTTTGGGCTTTCTTTGCTTCCTCCTTAGAACTGTGTAGTCCGCAAACTTTTATTCCTTGAGCGATCGCTTTTTCTGCGGTGCGTAAGCCGATAAAGTCACCAATACCGGTAATCAAAATGGTTTTATGGTTGAGGTTCATGTTTCTCTCAATATTGAGGTGTATTGCTGGAAGTAGTTTGATAAGTCCGTTGGAGAATTTCTTGCAGGATGTCAGGGACTTCAAACACGGCTCTATGATTCACCTCTGCAATATTTGCTCGGTAAGTTTCTAAAGCACCAGGTTGGAGTAATTTCTCTACTGCTCGATCTATATGACGAAAATTAGGAATGACTAAACCTACTTGTTTTTCTTGTACCCATTGGGTGTTATACTTTTCACCTACCAGGGTGCCAAGATTCCGTTCCACAATCACTGGTAGTTTCATCGCCAGGGCTTCACTAATGCTAGGGGAACTTGGTTTACCAATGAAAAAATCAGCTAGGTGCATATAGTCGGGAATGTCTTTGGTAAATGTAGTCACAAACCGAGGTAACTTGTTTTGATTTTGATGCAGAGCCTTGGCTAATTTTTCGTTGGGTCCGCAAATCAAAATTAATTGCAGTTTGTAGCGAAAACGTTCTAGGCGTTGGCAAATATCTAGCATCACCCTAGAACCTTGACTACCAAACAAGACTAATCCCGTCAAACAGTCTGGATCTAATCCTAAAATTTCCCTAGATGTACGGCGCTCGGCGACAATTGGTTCGTAAAAATGGGGATGGATAATCATCCCAGAAGATGGAAAAATATGCCTTGGTGTTACCCCTAAACAATGAGCTTGTTCTACGGCTTTTTCTGTACCGCAGACAACATAGCTGTTAATTTTTGGCTCTATCCAAAAGTTAGGGGGACAATCGACAAAATCAGTTAATACCGTGACATAGGGAGTTCCTGGTTTTACTCTTTGTAAACTCTCCCAAACAAAACGATTATATAAGGGAACCAGGGAAACCACTAGATCCGGTTGTTCTTGTTGCCAATAACCCTCAAATATCTTGATTAAGGATTGGTGATAAAGTTTAATCAGTAGTTTGAGGAGCAATAAAAGTGGTGGTTGCAACCAAGTCCACCCCTTTTGCAAGATTTGGTTCCACATCTCATATGCGGGAATCCCCAATAACTTTTTCACCGGATCGAAGATTAAGTTGTGTTCAGATGCACGATTTAGAATTTCATCTATGTCTGTGATTCTAATTTCCCAAGGCCGTCCTTGCTGCTCAATCATTGCACATAAGGCATTTACCGCAGCATAGTGACTTCCTCCCATCCGGGTGGTGAGGATATTGACTTTGATTTTTTGGTTAGGTTCTACATTCCGCAGGTACAAGGGCGAGTGTGACATTGAGGTTGGCTATATAGTTAACATGCAGCAACAATTCTGCACCCCTAAAATCATGTCTGGTTCAACACTTATAATTAAATGTAGGTTGGGTAGAACGAAACCAAACCCAACAAAAGGCTGATTGTGTTGGGTTACTCTTCGAGAAGCCGCTCCGCGTCTACGTCCCTCAACCCAACCTACAACTAAAATCATCCTGGTTAAAATATATCTGCCGGATCGGTGGAACGAAGTTTATTAATGGCAAATGCACCGGAAGTCATGCACATTAAAATGGATGAGATTAATACCAGAATGGCATTTTGTAAGCTCATCATAATCGGTAATTTTGTTGCTTCCATCGCAAAGTCATACATTAATATGGAAACGGCAAACCCCGGAATATAAGCTAGTACAGCTAATACAAATGCCTGTTGAAATACAATCACTAACAGGTAATTGTTTTTATAACCAATGGCTTTTAATGTGGCATAGGCAGTTAATTGGGTGGAAATATTACTGTAGAGAATTTGGTAAACAATCACAATTCCCACCACAGAAGCCATAGTTAACATCAGATTGAGAATAAATCCAATGGGGGTTCTAGTTGCCCAATATTCCTTCTCAAAATTAATGAAGTCCTTGTAAGTGAATATTTTCACATCTTTTGGTAATTGCGATCGCAATTCAGCCATCACCTTTTCTGGATTCGCATCTGGCTTGAGGGATATAACTCCAACATCAATAATTTCTGAAGGACGAGTATTAGGAAATATCCGCAAAAAAGTGGTATCGCTAACAATTAAGTTGCCATCTACACCAAAGGAAGGGCCTAGTTTAAATAAGCCACCGACCCTAACTCGATATCCCATTAAGGAGTCAAAGGGGAAGATTTCGATGATTTGTTCTCTTTGTTCTTGCTCAAATTTTTTGGCGACGGGACCAAATTCTGGTCGGGAGTTACGGTCAAAAAGAACTACATCTGGTACTTTCAGTTTATCTGTATTGGCTACCACATCTGGCAGGTCCATCACAGGTTTTCCTGGTTCAAAGCCAATGACATATATGGAATATTTTTCCCCATTTTCTGGATTTTTAAATTTAGCAAATCCTAAGTACATAGGGGAAACTGATTCCACTCCATCAAACCCTAAGGTTTGATATAAACGACTGCGAAAAAAGCTTTGAATTGCAGTCAAGGATTTATATTGGGAACTAACTAAAAATAGATCCCCTCTTAAGCTGCGATGTACTTGGGTAGCACTGGAGTAGAGTGCATCTTGAAATCCAAGTTGCAGAAACATCAAAATTACAATAAAAGCAATACCCGCTACAGCCACTAGAGAACGAATTTTATTTCTAGCTAGTTGTAGCAATCCCAAGGGAGTTTTAAACAGCATGATTCCAACCTCTGGGAATTCAGTTATCAGTTAACAGTTATCAGTTAACAGTATTCATGAATTAGTTTGATCAGTCGTGGGTGTTTAGATCCCCGACTTTTAAAAAAAGTCGGGGATCTGTTACTTAGCTCTTAATTCCTAGGATAGAAATCGGGGATCGTTCACACCCGCGACTCATTAATTACTGGCATTAAATTTTGATTGCTACATCCACTTGTAAATGAGTTAAGCTAGCAACTTTTTGACTATCTGCTGGATTGTCAATCCGGATTTTCACCTTAATTATTCTTCTGTCTGTATCCGCTCCAGGATTGATACTTAAGATGCTTTGTCTGTCTACTAATAAGCCAATATCGCTCACAGTTCCCTGCAATTGACCACTAAAAGCTGTACTGCTGATATTGGCTTTTTGTCCAATACGCACACTTTCTATGTCGGTTTGATAAACTTCTGCAATCACATACATCTGAGATGTTTTACCAATTTCTACAATCCCCGATGTGGCGACAACTTCCCCAGTCTTAGCGTGAACTTTTAAAACTTTACCATCTATGGGAGCAGTCACATAGGTTAAATCCCGTTCGGCTTTGGCTTGAGTCACCGCAGTCATGGCACTTTTAAGCTCGGCTTTGGCTAGGTTCACATCCACAGCACGCACTTCTCGAATACTGTTCAGCCTAGCTTGTGCCTCTTTTAATTGGTCTTTAATACTATTACGGGTGCTGTCAAGATTGGCTTGAGCTTGTTTGAGCTGTTGTTGTACAGTTTCTAACTGCAAACGCTTAGAGTCTGAGTTGGAAGCTGAGATTGCCCCTTCTTTATATAACTTTTGATACCTATCATTCTCCGTCCGAGCATTTTCCACCTGAGCATTCAAGCGAGCGATCGCTGCTTTTTGAGTAGCTGTTTCTCCAATTAATTGCTGCTTTAAGCGAGAAATAGTCGCTTTTTGAGCATTAATATCCCCAGACTTCGCACCAGCTTCAATTTGCGCCAATTTTGCTTCAGCTACTTTCAGTTTGTCTTTAGCTTGTTGCCATGCTGCTGTGGCTTTAGTATACCCTTGCAACCAAGCCACTACTTGTCCTGCTTTTACCTCCTCTCCCTGCTTTACCAGTAATTTCTCTACCCGCACACCACTCAAGGAACTGGGTGCAGATAACTGAGTCACTTCACCTTCTGGTACTAAATATCCTAAGGCGGTGACGGCTACTCTAGCTGCCTTGGCTGATTGATTTTTGAGTAACTGGCTCTGCTGGGAAGATGCAATGACTTGGGTATTCACATTCGAGCGTATTCTAGAACAACTGTAAAAAGAGATTAATCCCGTAATTACAGCAATTGAAGCTCCTAAAATAATCCGCCACCGAATAGATAGTGAGAATAATTGGCGTTCTCTATCTGCTGCCATATTTTCATCCCAATTCTGTTATAGGTGTTACATAAGTTTTAGATATAGCAATCCGATTTGATTCCTGAATCACTCGTAGAGACAGGGAACTCTTAACAGGGAAGAAGGAATAAAAGTGTACTGAGTTTTGTTCAAAAATCAAATAGGAGTCCTATATCTTTGAGTGAATTCACATCTTGCACCACAAGATTATTCAAGGAATTAGAACCTGAAATTCTCATGTTTTCGTAAGGTATATATTGACCAACTTACCATGATTGAAAATGTGCAATATATGTGTAGAACAAGATATCTAATTGATAATTAGTAATGGGTGGTAATGGGTAAAAAATAATTAGCCGGACTTGATTTCACAGCCGTTTTCATCTAAGTGAGGTACAATTCATCTCGTTTTGAGGCAGCAAGAGCTGGAGGCAAAAGGCAGAAGCAAATATACCTCATTTACCTGCAATCTTCTGTATAGGTATTGAAGTTACGTCCAGACTATCTATGTTTATTCTTTTTGGTAACTATCAATGCTGAAAATTACATCAATGATAGATATAACAAACAAAATTACATCTCAAACAACATGAAGAGCTACAATTATTAGTTATTAACAATATCTGAGAAAACTCACCATTTATTATTACAACTAAATCTGCTATTTGTCAAGTATTAACTCCTATCTAATGGGCAATTAAATGTTGTTGAAGTCACAGAAATAACATTGATTTTCATCTGTTCTGTTATATATAGTTTATATTCTCAAGCATCAGTTGATTGTTTCTAATAATGCAATATATACAATTGCCAAAATAAAAGTAATGCCTGTAACAAATTTACGATAAATTATGGCGATAAAACTTCTTAGAAAATTCAAACTCAATCGTGGATATATCTAATATATTGGGTATATCCTGTTGGGAATCTTTAGAGTAAATAATTTTCACAAATAGTAAATTATGCCTAAAGTTAGCATAGACAAAATTCATATTGGTGCTAAACGTCGCCCTATAAAAGCAGAAAAGGTTAATCAATTAAGAGAATCAATCCAAACTAATGGTTTATTAAATCCCATCACCATAGATAGTCAACAGAATTTAATTGCTGGGTTACATCGCCTCACAGCCTATCAGCAGTTGGGATTAGAGGAGATTGAATGTAATATTGTTGATTATCAAAGCCGGGAACAGTCGCGGCTAGCGGAAATTGATGAGAACTTAATCCGCAATGAGTTAGGAGCTTTAGAAAGGGCGGAATTATGGCTAGAAAGGGATAAATTGCTGGCTAATATGGGGTTAAAAGCCAAGCCGGGGGACAATCAATATACTTTAGGAGGTGATGAAATGATTTCACCACCTGTGAAAACTAATTTGGAATTTGCTCAGGAAATTGGATATTCCAAACGTACCTTGCAACATGGCAAACAAATCGCCAAGGATATTGTCCCAGAAGTTAAACAAATGATCAAGGGAACTGCGATCGCAAATAGTCCGACAAAGTTACTGAAGGTAGCTAGAGCCGGTAGTCACCAAAGAATTTTAGCCGAGCAAGCACAACAGGCTTTGGAGGTGGCGAAAAATCGGGGAGAAACCACAGAAGTGCAAAAGCAGGCACAATTATTGCAGTCAGCTAAAAATAAGCAAAAAGAGCTACAACTACAAGCTCTGAAAAATGCTATGACTCCCCAGGATTTAAAGTCAGCTATATTTCCCCAGACAAGTGTAACAGCTGTAGCCAATCCTCCCCAGGAGATTCTGTTAGGGAAAGAATGGACATTGGGAAGGCACCAAGTTTACTTAGGGGATACAACTGGGGAAGAGTTTATCCATCAGTTACCCTCCCATGCTGCATTAGCGATCGCTACTTTATCATCAATCTGGAACCATGACTATTTGGTAGAGAAAGCGAGGGTTGTGGCGGTATTGCGTTCCCAAGGAAATATTTACCAATTTTGTCGCCATCATCAGATGCCCTTTCAATATGAGTTTTTAGTGGGCAATCTCTATGTGGGTATCTTCTCCCACCAGTCCATATCCCGTCCACCCATACCGATAAATGTGGAGGGGGTAGAGGGCATCATTAACTATCTTCTCCACCTCTATACTAGTCCTAACAGCGCGGTAATTGCTCCATTTATGGGACATGGGGAGATTCTGATTAATTGCGATCGCATGGGGCGTATATGTACTATTGGAGATGATAATCCTGAGGTAATTAGTCGGGGTATTATGCGTTGGCAAAATTTGACTGGTAAGCAAGCTCAGAAGAATACAGTATGAATTTATCTCACCCAGAGAGGGCACCAGACGCAGAGAGTAAGGGAATACCAAAAAATAAATTATCCCAAATACACCAGCAAACCTGTAGGGGCGCATTGCGTGCGCCCTTAATGTGGGGATATTTTAAAACTTGGAAATCCCTAAGAGTTTTAAGTACCTCATTTTCAATTTCATACAAAATATTTTTAGTTTCGATTATTTGAGCTACTGTAGCTTTCACATATTTGTACTAAACTATCAAAGCCTCTTTCAGTTCATGAGAGAGCTTTTTTATGAAATCAATCACTGTCAACCGCTTTGCGGAAGTCAAAAGTCAAAAGTCAAAAGTCAAAGTGTTTTTTAATAACTGAGTATTATTATTTATTAATCTTATTTTTACCTTTAATTAATTCTTAACTAAGAAAATTATCTATCAAGCAGGAATTAATCTTTTTTTAATTAATGACAGGGGTATTCTTACTTAAATATCATGCTCTGATGAAAAAGGTACTTAATTATATTTTCATTGCCCATGTATTAAAAACATCTGTTACTGGGCTTACAACAAAATTTATATCATATGTTATTCGGGGAACATTTCTGAGGAATTAACCAGAGAAAAAACATTATTTCATCATAAATATAAGTTGAACTTTATACATTGAGTGTGAAATTAGCGGTAAAAAGCCAGAATATTTATATCAGAAATGAATTATAGCGATCATTCGCGTTGTTTATGGCTGTGCTAGTGTTTTATTAATTAATTAAATCCTCAAGTTTTATTTGTGGCAAAACATATTATTTATCCCATTGAGGATGGAAAATCAAAACTGAAAATTCGATTGATTTCCATTACCAATTGGTACTTGAATTAATAATTTTCCGACTCTCCTAATTTGGTTTAATTATTAATTTCTTCTGTAACGGATTTGTCAACTTTCCATCGCTAAATTTCCTAAACTATATTATCTTGGACGTTGTAACTTGCTATGGCATTCATCAAGATACAGAACGTTGTTATTAACACAAACTATGTTGCTGCTATCAGGCTAGATAATCAAACAAGTTCTGGAGAAAAAAGCATTTCCGTTTTAATAGTTACTCCTAAATTTCCATTATTGCAATGGGAATTTATGTCCCAAAATATTCCCCATTCTGAATGGATTGAGTTTACAGGTGAAGCTGCTAATGCTTTACAAGACTATTTCACAAGTTGCAACAATGTGATTGATATAATGCCACAAAACCATGAATCTAGTGTCTTATAGATGGCAGACTATTTTAGATTTTGGATTGGTTCCATTTCTCAAGTCACAAGAGCTAAAATAACCTGAGTTCGGTGTCAGGAGTTCGGAATTAGGAGTTAAAATTAACCTGAGTTCGGGTTAAGCCAAAAGCTAAAAGCTTATTGTGTAAGGATTTAGCCAAACTCTAAGTGCTTAAAGAAGGGTTTGGTGAGCGAACAAGGAGACATCAGGTGTTTCGAGGATTTCTGATCCCGAACTCAGGTTAAAATAAGGAAATTTTACGTCTGGCACTTATGCAGCGTGGCAATTAAGGGTATTAAATAAAAATCATTACTCATTTATTTTGGATATTTCTTGAACCAATAATTGAGTACTGGCGTAGATACATATTTTTTACCTGTGAATGAAAGTTAAATTAGACGATGTTCATCATACAAAATACTGAACAGTTAATAGTCATTAGATTGTTTCTAACAACTAACAACTAACAACTAACAACTAACAACTAACAACTAATTATTCCTATGTCTGCTGATTGGATTGATACTGCTTTATCACAATTAGAAGAGCAGATTGATAATTGCGAACAGGCGGTAGTTAGGTTTATAGAGGACAAAAAAATGAAGTCGGATAAATCTGTGTCAACTGATAAGATTAATCGCAAATTACACCACAATCCGATTGCCATTGTTGGCATGGCATCTCTATTTCCCGAAGCGAGAAATATCCAAGAATATTGGGAAAATATTGTTAATAAAATTGATTGTATTACCGATGTTCCAGCTTCCCACTGGAATGTAGATGATTATTACGATCCTAATCCCAGAACCCCAGAAGATAAGACATATTGTAAGCGGGGTGGGTTTATTCCCTACGTTGATTTTAACCCGGTAGAATTTGGCATTCCCCCCAATATTTTGGAAGTAACTGATGTTTCCCAATTATTGAGTTTGGTGGTGGCGAAAGAAGCAATGGCTGATGCTGGCTATGGTTTGGAACGCCAATTTAATCGGGAAAATGTGGGGGTAATTTTAGGTTCTGCGGCTCTAAAATTAGGTATTCCCCTATCAGCTAGATTGCAATATCCCATTTGGAAAAAAGTCCTGAAAAGTAGCGGCTTATCTGATGAGGATACAGAAAAAATTATTGAAAAAATGAAGAGCGCCTACGTCAAGTGGGATGAAAATTCATTCCCCGGTATGTTGGCGAATGTAGTTGCCGGGAGGATTGCCAACCGCCTCAATTTGGGAGGCATTAATTGTACCGTGGATGCAGCCTGTGCTAGTTCCTTAGCTGCCTTAAAAATGGCAATTGGGGAATTAGTAGACCATCGTTGCGATATGATGCTCACTGGTGGTGTAGATACTGATAATTCCATCACTGCCTATATTAGTTTCAGCAAAACCCCGGCGGTTTCCCCTGGGGACACAGTTAAGCCTTTTGATGCTGAATCCGATGGCATGATGTTGGGTGAAGGCATTGGTATGATGGTACTCAAGCGGTTAGAGGATGCCCAGCGAGATGGGGATAAAATCTATGCCGTGATTAAGGGTATTGGTACTTCCAGCGATGGTAAGTATAAGAGTATTTATGCTCCCCGTAAGGAAGGGCAGGTAGCTGCATTGCGCCGCGCCTACGAGGATGCAGGTATTGCCCCAGAAACCGTAACTCTAATGGAAGCTCACGGTACGGGGACAATGGCGGGAGATCCCACGGAATTTGGCTCTTTACGGGACTTTTTCGGGGAAACTGACTGCAAACGCCAGCATATTGCTTTAGGTACGGTAAAATCCCAAATTGGACATACAAAAGCAGCTGCGGGGGCGGCAAGTTTAATTAAAACTGCCTTGGCACTACACCACAAGGTGCTACCACCTACCCTGAATGTGAAAACACCAAATCCCAAACTCAACCTCAAAGATTCTTCCTTCTATTTAAACACCGAAACTAGGCCTTGGATTCGGGCGGAGGGACAACCCCCAAGAAGGGCGGGTGTGAGTTCCTTTGGTTTTGGGGGAACTAATTATCATGTGGTGTTAGAAGAATACCAAGGAGAACATCAACAAGCTTATCGTTTAAATAATTCTGGTTCTGAGGTGTTGTTGTTTGCTGACAATCCAGCCCAGTTGGTAGGCAAGTGTGAGGAGATACTAAATCAGTTACAGTCAGAGCAGGGAGAAAAACACTATCTCAACTTAGTAGAGGCGTGTAAATCCCTGGAAATTCCCCAAACTGCTGCCAGATTGGGTTTTGTTGCCGATTCCTTGGCTCAAGCTTGTAAAATGCTGAAAATGAGTGTGGATTTGTTGCAAAATAAATCTTCAGCAGAAGCTTGGGAGCATCCCCAAGGAATTTACTACCGTGCCACGGGGATGGAATTGGGCGGTAAGGTAGTAGCTTTATTTTCCGGGCAAGGTTCCCAATATCTAGAGATGGGTAGGGAAGTGGTAATGAACTTCCCTCAAATGCGGCAGATGTATGGTTACATGGATGGCTTGCTGCTGCAAGAGAACTTAAAGCCATTGTCAGAGGTGGTGTTCCCCCATCCCGTATTTACTGAAGAGGAAAAGAACAGTCAAGTTGCTGCATTACAAAGAACAGAATATGCCCAACCCGCTATAGGAATGTTGAGCGCTGGTTTGTTCAAAATTCTCCAGCAAGCCGGGTTAAAACCAGATTTTGTTGCCGGACATAGTTTTGGTGAATTAACGGCATTGTGGGCGGCAGGAGTGCTGACTGATGAGGATTATTGCCTACTGGTGAAGGCTAGGGGACAGGCAATGGCAGCACCCCAAGATCCTCACTATGATACGGGAACCATGTTGGCGGTGAAGGAACAGTTGAGCAAGGTTGAGGCTATTCTGAAACAGTTTCCGAAAGTTGCGATCGCTAATCTTAATTCTCCCACACAAGTGGTGTTGGCGGGTCCCACGGCGGAAATTCATCAAGTGAGGGATGTGCTGCACGAGCAAGGTTGTACGGCGGTATTGTTACCGGTGGCGGCTGCATTCCACACTCCCCTAATTGCTTTTGCTCAGAAATCCTTTGCTATAGCCATTAAGGATATGGAGTTCCATACTCCTCAGGTTCCTGTATATAGTAATGTGACAGGGAAGGAATATCCCCAAACAGCAGCAGAAATTCAGAAGATTCTGGAAACTCATATTGCCAATTCTGTGTTGTTTAAGCAGGAAATTGAGAATATTTATGGTGCGGGGGGTTACTGTTTTATTGAGTTTGGCCCCCGGAAGATTCTGACTAATTTAGTGAAGGATATTCTGGGTGAGCGTCCCCACATGGCGATTGCTCTGAATCCTAGTGCCCAGAAAGATAGCGATCGCTCCTTGCGTCAAGCTGTGGTACAGTTACGGGTAGCTGGTTTATGTTTGCAAAATCTCGATCCCTATTATGTACCTAAGTCTGTTCCAAAGAAGGAGCAGAAGCAGGGGTTGAAGTTCCAGCTAAATGGGATGAATTATGTGTCTGATAAGACTAAGCTGGGTTTTGAGCAGGCTTTGGGAAATGGCCATCGGGTGAATGGTAAGGGTGGTATTTATACTGGGTTGGTGTCTTTGAATGGGAAAAATGGCACTGGGAATGTGGGTGATGAGATGCTCACGCAAAGGCGCAAAGACGCAAAGGAAGTGGGAATGGCTCAGTCGAATGGAAGTGCGGGTGATTCTGGAAGGAATGGCGTTGGGGAATTAAGTGATGAGATGCTCACGCAGAGACGCAGAGGCGCAGAGTCAGAGAGAAGAGTGGAGAAGAATGGGGTGAGTGATACTGTAGATGGTTCTCAGGAGAAGGGTAAGGCTAGGATTACTATTGCTGATTTGGAACCGGCTCAGTTATCTGAGGTGGCTGATTCGGTTTCTGCTGCTGTTCCTTCAATTCCTCGGTTAGATATGCAAAGTACAGAGAAAGTTGTTGGTTATCAAAGGATTTTATCTAGTCTGGAGTATGTGCTGACTCAGTTTCAACAAAATCAAAGTGAGAATTTACAGGTTCACAGTAATTATCTCAATCATCAGGTGGAGTATGCTCGCAGCTTTTTCCAATTGATGCAGCAGCAGAATGCTTTGTTTGGGAAGGATGAGTCTGCATCAAATATGGCGGAGTTGAAGTCTACGATTATTGATAGTTTAAATCGTAGTATGCAGCAGTTTCACTGTCAGCAAGGGGATACTTTGCGGGTACATGAGCAGTATTTACGAGAGCAGGTAGAATATACGAAAAACTTTTTCCAACTGATTCAACAGGAGTATGCTCAGTTGATGGCGGTGGAAGATGGTGGAGAAGCAATGGTTGCTAGGGAGGTAAGTTTACCCGTGGAGAAACTTCCCACAAATCCCCCAGAAAGTAAGTTTATACCTGTTGCTCCTGTTGCCAAGCTGTCGCCAACTACATCAGCAATAGAAGAGAAAGAGAAATCAGTGGTTGCTCATCCCCAGGTATGGGAAAGTCAAGGGGAATCTGAAGTTAAGAATGGTGCTACTGCGGTGATGGAGGTTGTAGCAGCACCAACACCAATGGTAGGGGAATCAGAAACAACTGTTGCTGTGGAAGAAACTGTAGCGGTGAATGCACAGATAAATGTACCTGTTGCTGAACCTGTGGCGGTGGATTTGAGCAATTTGTCTGAGAATTTGTTAGCCATTACCAGTGAGAAAACTGGTTATCCGGTGGAGATGTTGGAGCTGGATATGGATATGGAAGCAGATTTGGGAATTGATTCCATCAAGCGGGTGGAAATTATGGGAGCACTGCAAGAGATGTACCCAGATTTACCCAAGCCGGATAATGTGGAAGAGTTGGGTGAGTTGCGTACCATTGCTCAAATTGTTGACTATCTCCAGTCTTTGGTAGCTAAGTCTGGTTCTGAAACTGCGGTAACTCCAGGGGTGGAAAGTTCCACCGTCAGCGAACCTGTAATTGAACCTACCATTGAACTCACACCCCTGGTAGAAGAGGTTGCTGTGAATCATATTGCTACCCCCGTAGAGGAAACTGTAGCGGTGGATTTGAGTAATTTGTCTGAGAATTTGTTAGCCATTACCAGTGAGAAAACTGGTTATCCGGTGGAGATGTTGGAACTGGATATGGATATGGAAGCAGATTTGGGAATTGATTCCATCAAGCGGGTGGAAATTATGGGAGCATTGCAAGAGATGTACCCAGACTTACCCAAGCCGGAAAATGTGGAAGAATTGGGAGAGTTGCGTACCATTGCTCAAATTGTTGATTATCTCCAGCAATTAGCAACCGGAGAAAAAAAAAAGTCCCAACCCCAATCTCCTAGCCAATCAAACCAGGTAAAGCATAACGTTAAACGGCTGCCAGCTAAACTGCAAACCCTTCCCGAACCGGATTTTTGGCAGGTAACATTACCAGAGGGACACATTGGTTTAATTACCGATGATGGTTCCCTCACCACCTCCAAAGTGGCAGAGAAGTTGATTGAGCGTGGGTGGAAAGTAGTAGTGTTAAGTTTTCCTCCCTCCCTAGTTTCCCAACAATCTACTTTACCTCCAGGAGTCAACCGCATTACCTTACAAGACTTAAGCGAAACACATTTACAACAACAACTAAATGCGATCGCAACTAATTATGGTAATGTGGGAGCATTCATACACTTGCATCCGGTATTTGGTAGTAAGCCCAACGCTACAGTTCCTTACTTCCCGGAAGAGAAAGCAATTGTCAAACACATCTTCTTGATGGCGAAACACCTGAAGGTGTCCCTCAACCAAGCCGCAAATGGAAATGGACGCAGTTGTTTCTGTACCGTAGCGAGATTAGATGGTGCTTTTGGATTAGAGCAGAAAGTCAACTTTGGAGCCATTGGTGCTGGTTTATTTGGGTTAAGCAAGAGCATGATTTGGGAATGGGAAAAAGTATTCTGTCGAGCAATGGATATTAGTCCCGACATTAATGCCCAAGATGCAGCCAATTATATTATTGCAGAATTGCATGACCCCAATCGTTATCTTACCGAAGTCGCTTACGGTTCCCAAGGGAGAGTGACTCTGACAGCCTGATGATAGTTGTTAGTTGTTAGTTGTTAGTTGATAGTTGATAGTTGGTAGTTGGTAGTTGGTAGTTGATGGAGGGAAGGAGTGAGGGAGGATTAAATTTATCTTCTTCGGTAATCCCAACCAGCAACCAGCAACCAACAACCAGCAACCAACAACCAGCAACCAGCAACCAACAACCAACAACCAGCAACCAGCAACCAACAACCAACAACTCCCCTCACTCTCTTTCCCGAAATATATGTCACAATCCCCCAGTATTAGTTACACTGGTCGTGTGATCGATCAAAGAAGACAAGCTCCTATTAGTGGGGCAAGAGTATCTTTTACATCAGAAGCCACTACAATTTTTACCTACACTGATATAGAAGGAATCTATCAACTATTTATCAATTCCACAGATACAAATACCCTACGAGGAGAATTAACTATAGAAGCTCAAGGGTATAGAAACTATCAATCTGTTATCCAATTATCTCCCCAACAAACAGAATTAGGAGATATTCGGTTGCTGGGATTGAATGAAGTAAATAGTAACCCTGAGTTGGGAGTGAATGGGGACAATAGTAATCTATTTCCCATTGTAATAGTAGCTGCGATCGCTTTATTCATAATTGCCATGCTCATTCTTAATTCTGCACCTCGAAGAAATCCTGAATATCGCCGCAATAATCCTCCTAGGTATTTTCAGAATTATGAGCAGGCTATTTAGTAGTTTGGATAATCTCACGCAGAGGCGCTCCAGGCGCAGAGAAGAGGAGAGAAGAGAAGAGAAGAGAGATATTGGGTATTTAGTTTGGATAAAAAATAGCAGTATTTGATTTAATTTAATAGGAGAAGTTATGTCTGTGAAAGCTGAAATTAAGCCAACATCAGTTTTTGTTGTCAGTGGTGGTGCTAAGGGAATTACGGCGAAGTGTACTATTAATTTAGCAAGGCAGCATCCTTGTAAGTTTATCCTTTTAGGACGTTCTGAGTTAATGGAACATGAGCCGGAGTTTGCGCGGGATTGTTTTGATGAAGCAACGTTAAAAAAACGAATTATGGAGTATCTGATTAGTCAGGGAGAGAAACCTACTCCGATGAAGGTACAGGGTATATATAAGAAAATTGCTGGTAGTAGGGAAATTAAGCAAACTTTATCAGAAATTAGAGCCACTGGTAGTGAAGTTCAATATCTAAGCGTGGATGTTACAGATACCCTAGATTTACATCAGAAAATTACCAATACTGTAGAAAGTATGGGGAAAGTTACGGGTATTATTCATGGTGCTGGTAATTTAGCAGATAAGTTAATTGAAAAGAAAACAGAAGCGGATTTTGAGAAAGTTTATACTGCTAAAGTTAAGGGGTTAGAAAATCTTTTATCCTGTGTCAATAGTAGTGAATTAGAGCATTTAGTATTATTTTCCTCAGTTAGTGGTTTTTATGGTAATATTGGGCAATCAGATTATGCGATCGCTAATGAAATTCTCAATAAATCAGCCCATTTAATGAAGCAACAATATCCCGGTTGTCATGTGGTAGCAATTAACTGGGGTGCTTGGGATAGTGGCATGGTAACGCCACAGTTAAAAAAGGAGTTTGCTAAACGAGGGATTGATATTATTCCCATTGAAGTTGGGACACAAATGTTGGTGAATGAATTACAATCACAGCATCACAATACCACCCAATTGGTAATAGGTAGTCCTAGTATTCCCCCGGCAACAAAATTAGAACCAGAACTGAAAAAATATACCATTCGTCGGCAATTAAAGTTATCAGCAAACCCATTTTTATATGACCATGTAATTGCTGGTAATCCCGTCCTCCCTGCCACTTGTGCGGTATCTTGGATATCTGATACCTGTGAGAAAATTTATCCTGGGCATAAGGCTTTTAGTTGTACGGATTTCAAAGTCCTCAAAGGTATTACTTTCAATGAAACTTTAGCTAGTGAATACTTCTTAGATTTACAAGAAGTTGCTAAGGATATAGATAACCATGAAGTAGACTTTCAAGGCAAGATTTGGAGTAGAAATCCCCAAGGAAAACCCATATATCACTTTAGTGCCAACGTCAAACTCCTACGAGATATTCCTCCCGCACCTACCTACGAAAAATTAAACCTAAATCCAGATAATATTATTACCACAACAGGCAAAGACTTCTATCAACAAGGAGTATCTTCCCTATTTCATGGTCCTGCTTTCCAGCAAGTAAGAAGAGTTATCAATATTAGTCCAGAAACAATTACCACCGAATGCTTTTGGCAAGAAATTAGCAAACAACAACAAGGACAATTCCCTGCCTATTGGGTAAATGGATTCACCACCGACTTAAGCACCCACGGCTTATGGTTGTGGTTATCCCATTTTCATCAAGAAATTTGTCTTCCCGGACAATTATCTCGATATGAACAGTTTGCTAAAACCCCCTATAATGCCCCTTTTTATGTATCTTGTGAAGTCACAAGTAAAACTGCAACTAGTGTAGCTGCCGACTTCTACATTCATGACGCACAAGGAAAACTATATTCTCAACTTCTAGGAGCAAAAGGTATTATCTTCCCCGCCAAACTCATGGAAGGGAAATAGTTGTTAGTTGTTGGTTGTTAGTTGTTGGTTGTTAGTTGTTAGTTGATGGTTGATAGTCTTTAATTCATCACTTCCCACACTTCCCACACTCCCCATCTCCCCCATCTCTTCCTCTGCGCCTCTGCGCCTCCCTTCGGGTTCGCCACTTTGCTTATGCCGGGGAACCCGTCCACCGCAAGTGGACTCACTGCGTGAGATAAATTCATATAATTATTATGCCCGGAGAAAAATAGTGGAAAAAATAGCAATTATCGGATTCTCCTGCCTATTTCCTGATGCCAACAACCCCCAAGAATTTTGGCAAAACCTCATCAACCAAAAAGATGCCACATCCTCCATTACCATCGAAGAAACTGACATAGATCCCAACATATTCTACAACCCTACCAAAGGAACAGCCGATAAAATCTACTCCCTCAAAGGAGGATTTATCCGCAACTTCCAATTTGATACCAACGGATATAACCTCCCCCCATCATTCCTCGAACAATTAGACAATACCTTTAAATGGTCCCTTTACACCGCCAAACAAGCCTTACAACATAGCGGTTATTTAGAACAACCAAACACCCTGAAAAAAACCGGAGTAATTTTAGGTACCCTCTCCCTCCCCACAAAATCCTCAAATCAATTATTCGCCCCCCTTTACCAACAAGCCCTTACCCCCGCCATTCAAGAATTACTACAACAAAAAGACTTTGATTTAACTCAATTATCCCCATCCTCCCCAACATCTATTCACAACGCCATGATATCCGGCTTACCCACGGCTATCATTGCTCAAGCCTTATCCCTATCTAATATCCATTTTTGCATTGATGCCGCCTGCTCCTCACCCCAATATGCCGCCAGGTTAGCATCCCATTACCTATGGACACACAAAGCTGATTTAATGTTAGCTGGTGGTATTAGCTGTGCCGATCCTTTATTCCTGCGGATGCTGTTTTCCGGTATTCAGGGCTATCCCGAAGATAATGATATTAGCCGTCCCTTAGATAAAACATCCAGAGGAATGCTCACCGCCGAAGGCACGGGAATGGTAGTACTGAAAAGATATAGCGATGCATTGCGAGATGGCGATCGCATTTATGCTACTATCTGTGGTAATGGGCTATCTAATGATGGTAAAGGCAAACATTTACTCAGTCCTAATACTAAGGGGCAAACCCTAGCTTTTCAACGAGCTTATGATGAGGCTGGTATCACTCCCCGTGATATTGATTATATGGAGTGCCACGCTACAGGTACTCTATTGGGAGATACCACGGAGTTTAATTCCATAGAAACCTTTTTCGGACAGCATCAAGCTACTCCTTTGGTGGGTTCGGTAAAATCTAATGTGGGGCACTTATTAACCTCTGCGGGGGCGGTGAGTTTAATTAAGGTGCTGTTGAGTATGAATGAGGGTGTCATCCCGGCAACTATTAATGTGACTCAACCCCAAGGGGATAGTAATAATGTGATTTCTCCGCAAAATCTTGTCACCAGTAATACTAATTGGGCAGATAAGCCTGTAAAACGCGCCGCCATTAGTGCTTTTGGTTTGGGTGGTACTAATGCCCATATGATTTTAGAACAGGGCAATACCAATGAATCAGTAACTCCTGCAGCACCCATGCAACCTGCCAAGGTAGCAATTGTGGGTATGGATGCCTTGTTTGGGGAATGTGATGGTTTAGATGCCTTTGAGCGTAGTATATATGAAGGAAAGCAGCATTTTATTCCCCTACCTCCCCAAAGATGGCATGGGATGGAAACCCAAACTGAGTTATTACAAAAGTATGGGTTGAAGGATGGGAGGGCACCCCAGGGAGCTTATATTTCTGAATTTGATATTGATACGGTTTCCAGTAAGATTCCCCCCAATGAATTAGATAAGCTCAACCAACAGCAACTATTAATGTTGAAAGTTGCCGAAAGAGCTTTACAAGATGCTGACATTCAACCAGGTGGGAATGTGGCGGTGGTAATTGCGGCGGAAACTGAGTTTTCTGTGCATCAATTACAGCAAAGATGGAATAGTGATTGGCAAGTTAAAGAGGGTTTAACTGCTGGGGAAATCGCCCTGCCGGAAGAGAAGGTAAATGAATTAGCAACCATTGTTAAAGATAGTATCCATCACCCCGTTGCTACTAGCGAGTATGTCAGTTACATCGCCAATATTATGGCGAGTCGTATTTCCTCCCTCTGGGATTTTACCGCCCCAGTATTTACCATGACGGCGGGAGAAAACTCCACTTTCAAAGTGTTGGAAGTGGCGCAACACTTACTTACCACCGGAGAAGCTGATGCTGTATTGGTAGGTGCGGTGGATTTAGCTGGTGGTGTGGAAAATGTTTTATTACGCAACCAATTTGCTAATATCAACGAAGGGGTAAATACCTTAAGTTATGACCAAAAAGCTGATGGCTGGATGGTAGGAGAAGGTGCGGGGGCGGTAGTGTTAAAACGCCATGACACCGCCATACAAAACCAAGACAAGATTTATGCTGCTATCGATGCCATTAGCTTTACCCAACAAGGAGTAAGTGGGAAAGATAATCTGGGAGAACCAGATGCAGGTTTTGTCAACCAAGTTAGTCAACAAGCCTTATTAAATGCAGGCGTAAAAACCACAGATATCAACTACCTGGAAGTGGTGGGTAGTGGCATTCCCCAAACAGATGAAGCGGAAATCACTGGTTTAATTCAAGCTTATGCCAACGGCAGCAACAATTTAACCTGTGCCATTGGTAGTGTGAAAGCAAATATTGGACATACCTACGTTGCTTCCGGTATTGCTAGCTTAATTAAAACCGCCCTTTGTTTGTATTACCGATACATCCCGGCAACCCCCAAATGGACAGGAGTCAAAAACCAAGAACAATGGCATGGTAGTCCCTTTTATGTTGCCACAGAATCTCGACCTTGGTTCCTAGAAAAACAAGCAACTAAGAGAATGGCAGCTATCAATGGTATGGGTATTGATGGTAGCTATGCCCATGTGATTTTATCGGAGTTCGGAGTTCGGAGTTCGGAGTTCGGAGTAGGGGCGGGGTTTCCCCGCCCGGAGGGAAGGAGTTCGGAGTTCGGAGTTCGGAGTTCGGAGTTCGGAGTAGGGGCGGGGTTTCCCCGCCCGGAGGGAAGGAGTGAAGGCAATAAGTTTTTACAACAGACTCCTTTTTATCTGTTTCCTATTGTTGGTAACACTACGGCAGATTTATTTACTCAGATAGATACCTTAGAAACTACCATTAACAACGGTACTTCCCTTGCCAATGCTGCCAACCAAGCCCTAACCAAATACCAACAATCCTCCCTAGGCAAATACACCCTCGTCATCCTTGCCCACAACCAAAAAGAATTAACCAGAGAAATCACCTCAGCTCGGAAAGGCATAGAAACAGCCCTACAAACCGGCAAAGATTGGCAAACCCCCCTTGGTAGCTACTTCAGTGCCAACCCCTTGGGTAAAACCGGAGAAATCGCCTACGTCTACCCCGCCGCCATCAACTCCTACCTAGGCATCGCTCGCAACCTCTTCCGCCTCTTCCCCAAAATCCACGATGACATTGCCATCACCAACCTGCAAGACTTAGTAGCAGACATCTCCCAAAAAGTCTTTCCCCGCAGCCTCAACAAACTCTCCTCCCGACAACTAGAAACCCTCGAAAAACAATTCCTAGATGATTCCCTAGCAATCTTCGACGTAGATATGCTATTCACCAGATTCATCACCCAAATTATTCGAGACGACTTCCAAATCAAACCCAAATTTGCCTTTGGTTACAGCCTAGGGGAAACCAGCATGATGTCTGCCATGGGAGTATGGGATAACTTTACCCAAGGCATTCTCTCCCTCCACCAATCCCCCCTCTTTGCCAATAGACTAGCTGGAGAGAAACAAGCAGTACGTCAATTTTGGCACATACCCCCCAACCACACACCAGACAATCATATCTGGGCAAACTACGTCCTCGTCGCCACCCCATCCTACGTCCAAGAAGCCATCAAAAACGTTCGCGTAGCGGTTCTGAAGGAACTACCCAAAGTCTTCCTCACCCAAATCAACACCCCCGAAGAAGTAGTCATAGCCGGAGATCCCAAAGCATGCGATCGCATCATTCAAATCATTGGCTGCAACGCCTTTCGCGCCCCCTTCGATCACGTCATCCACTGCCCGGCCATGCAATCAGAATTCGGTGAAATTGCTAGGGTAAACACCCTAAAAATGCAACAACAACTACCCGAAACCACACTGTATTCCGCCGCCGCATATACCCCCGTACAACTAGAAAGTGGTGCGATCGCTCATAGCATAGCTACGGGATTATGTCAACAGCTAGATTTCCCTCGCTTAGTTAATAGACTGTACGCCGATGGAGCCAGAATCTTCATTGAAACCGGAGCAGGCAACGTTTGTTCTCGCTGGATAGACAAAAACCTAAGCCAACATCCCCACCTTACCGTATCCCTCAATCGTAGGGGATTAGACGACCATGCAGGATTAATCAAAGCCCTCGCCAAACTAATTAGTCATCAAGTTGACGTAGACTTATCACCCCTAATTTCCACCGAACCACAAACAACCAAAAAAGCAAAACTCACCCAAAAGAAAGTAATTTTAGGTGGTGAAAGTATTATTGACAAAATTGTCACAGAAGAGAACAAAAAACTTTTCCACAATATAGCTAAGAAAACTTCCCATCTTCCCAAAACTCAACCAATACCGCAAAACATAGAAACAGAAAAAGTAATTTCACTTCGGTATCTTAGCAATCAAATCACAACCCCAAACACTCATAACACCCCTAACCCAACTATAAAAACACCTCCCCAATCAAAACCACAGCCAAAAACTCCCCCCATGCCAACCACCACCACCACCACCTTAAAACCCCACCATCAACAACTACATAAAAACAACACCATCCTCCACCAAACCCATAACACCTTCCTGCAATCACGCCAAGAATTCAGTCAACAAATGAGCCAAATCATCCAACTACAAATAGCCTGCGCCGAAAACCTCTTAGAAGAAGTAAAAAGTAAAAAGTAAAAAGTCAAAAGAAAGAAGACTGGATTATTCTCCTTCCCTCCTTCACTCCTCTTCTCTGCGCCTCTGCGCCTCTGCGTGAGACATAAAAACCCATAATCCACTGGATTATCCTTCATCACTCCTTCCCTCCTTCCCTCCTTCCCTCCTCTTCTTTGCGCCTTTGCGTCTTTGCGTGAGACATAAAAACCAACCCACAAGGAACCCCACCGTGAAAAATGCCTTACTAAACCTACCCTCATCCCATCCCACCTATCAAACCTGGAAAGGCTCCCTAGAAACCATCGCCTTCACCCCCCAAGCCATCAAACAAACCCTACTCACCCTCAACAAACCCTGCTACATAGTTAGAGTAGACAACAAAATCGGAGTCACCAACGAAGGTTACATCTCCCCCCTAGAAAACGGCAACACCCCCCAAATAGAACTACTAATTGCCACCCCCCCCATCTCCCTCCAACAACTGGGCGATCGCAATTTTCTTGCCTTTCATGGTGTAAAATACGCTTATACTACCGGAGCCATGGCTAGTGCCATCGCCTCCGAAGAAATGGTAATAGCCCTAGGAAAACAAAACATCCTCGCCTCCTTTGGTGCCGGAGGATTACCACCCCAACGCCTAGAAACAGCAATTAACCGCATCCAACAAGCATTACCCCAGGGACCCTACGCATTCAATTTAATCCATAGCCCCAACGAGCCAGCCCTAGAACGGGGTGCAGTGGACTTATACCTCAAATATGGGGTAAAAACCATTGAAGCCTCCGCCTTCCTCGATATTACCCCCAATATAGTTTACTATCGAGCCGCAGGACTAAGCCTCAACCCAGCCAATCAAATCCAAATCAACCACAAAATCATTGGCAAAATTTCTCGGCGAGAGGTTGCTACCAAGTTTATGCAACCAGCACCGGAGAAAATCCTCAAAGACTTAGTTACCCAGGGACTAATTACAGAATTACAAGCCAACCTAGCCGCCAAAATCCCCCTCGCCGATGATATTACCGTGGAAGCAGATTCCGGTGGACATACCGACAATCGTCCTTTAGTATGTCTCCTCCCTTCCATGATTGCCTTGAGGGATGAAATCCAAACCAAATACAACTACACCCAACCCATTCGGGTGGGAGTTGCTGGAGGTATTGCCACCCCGGAATCTACCCTGGCTGCCTTTATGATGGGTGCGGCTTACGTAGTGACTGGTTCGGTTAACCAATCCTGCGTAGAATCTGGAGCCAGTGAACATACCAAGAAATTATTAGCCCAAGCCGAAATGGCTGATGTGATGATGGCACCGGCGGCGGATATGTTTGAAATGGGGGTGAAATTGCAAGTCCTCAAGCGGGGGACAATGTTTGCTCTCCGCGCTCAGAAGTTATATGAAATCTACCGCAACTATAATTCCATTGACGAGATTCCTGAAGGGGAAAGATTGAAGTTAGAGAAACAAATCTTTCGCAAACCCCTCAGTGAAGTTTGGCAGGCAACAGCAGAATACTTATCACAAAGAAATCCCGTAAAACTAGAGAAAGCACTTAATAATCCCAAGCTGAAAATGGCATTGATTTTTCGTTGGTATCTAGGCTTATCCTCCCGGTGGTCAAATACTGGAGAGAAAGGCAGGGAAGTAGATTACCAAATTTGGTGTGGCCCAGCTATGGGTGGTTTTAATGACTGGGTGCGGGGTTCTTACCTAGCCGTACCAGAAAACCGCCATGTAGTTGATGTTGCCAACCACATGATGACAGGAGCCGCATTTTTATACCGAATACAAAGTTTAAAAATGCAAGGATTACAAATTGCCGATGACTACAGCCACTATTACCCAGTTCGTTCTACATTGGAGGTGTAAAGATGATGGCTGCAAAACAAGCTTATACCCAAGAGGAAATTCAAGCCTGGTTGTGTTCTAACTTAGCATCAGCATTGCAAGTAGAAGCATCAGAAATCGATATTCAACAGCCTTTGGAAGAGTATGGTTTAGACTCTACCCAGGCAATGTCAATTGTGACAAAAACCGAGAAAATGCTGGGTTTTGAAATATCTCCTACCCTCCTCTGGCATTATCCCAATGTAGAAATGCTGTCCCAACGATTAGCAGAGGAATCGGCGGAACTTGGGGGAGAAATTACAGATACAACAGTTACCAATCAACTCAACATCATTAAACCTGCAACCCTAGATTTAAATGCAGAAATTGTTCTCGATCCTGCCATTCGTCCCCCTGCCCCATCTTCCCGCTTTACAGGACAATTAGATAATATCTTCTTAACAGGGGGAACAGGCTTTCTAGGAGCCTTTATTATCCACGAACTCCTCCAACAAACCAATGCAGATATTTACTGCTTAGTACGTGCCGATGACACCAATGCTGGCAAGCAAAAATTACAACATAACTTGGAATCCTACGCACTGTGGGATGAAGAATTGAGCGCGCGAATCATCCCCGTTTTGGGAGACTTATCCCTACCGCGACTAGGTATTAGCACGGAAGGCTTCGAGATGTTGGCAGCAAATGTTGACAGCATTTACCACAGTGCAGCCATGCTCAACTATGTTTATCCATACCCCGCACTCAAAGCACCCAACGTACTGGGAACCCAAGAAGTGCTACGCATGGCAAGCCTATTCAAACTCAAACCCGTACATTACGTTTCCAGCGTCGCCGTATTTGAATCATCCGCCTACGCCGGCAAAATCGTCAAAGAAGACGACGAGTTCCAACATTGGCAAGGAATATTTCTCGGTTACTCCCAAACCAAATGGGTAGCAGAAAAATTAGTCAAATTAGCGAGCGATCGCGGAATACCTGTTACTATACATAGACCACCTTTAATATCTGGGGATAGTAGAACTGGTGCTTGCAACACCGATGATTTCATTAATCTAGTCATCAAAGGCTGTATCCAAATGGGGTGTTTCCCAGACGTAGACTATATGTTGGATGCATCCCCTGTAGATTATGTCAGCAAAGCCATTGTCTATCTATCCAGACAGTCAGAATCCATTGGTAAAGCCTTCCACCTCCAGCATCCCCAACCACAACCCCTGAGCCATTTGGTAGATTGGGTAAGTTCTGTCGGTTTCCCCGTGGAAATGGTTCCCTACGAAGAATGGCAAGCTAGACTAATCAATAACCTATCCTCCGCTGACAATCCTTTGTATACCCTACGTCCTTTCCTCCTCGAAAAATGGTCTGACGAGCAAATTACCATCCCTGATTTATATCTGCAATCCAGAAGACCAAAAATTAGTTGTGAAGAGACATTAAATGCCCTTGCTGGTAGTGGAATTGTTTGTCCTCCCCTCGATTCTCAGTTGTTAATGACTTATTCTGCATTCTTAATGCAGAATGGTTTCCTGAGTGCAGTTTAATTTTTTCTAGTGCTTCTATAAGGTAAAAGTAAAAGGCATAACTATTATGAGAAAGTTGCTAAAGAGGAGTATTGTTTAGGATTTGCAAAATTAAGATACAAATCGTAAATTATGTATATCCTTACATTTAGCAACTTTCTCGAATATTGAGAGTTCTTATTGAAAAGAGTGGCATCCTAAAATACAAGCATTGTATTGATTATCTGGACCTAGTAGACAACCTTGGCGGCATGCTTTAAGCCTGTGATATTTGTACATTCTTCCAGAATATCGCCTCATATTATCAATTCTTCTTTGTCTACGATAAAGATGACGATTTATCAGATTTAAACAGTGATAATATGGACGTGTTCCATTAATCCTCGCCATACCACGAGGATTGGCATGATAAGCATTGACGATAGTGTAACAGTTCTGCAAATTATTCTGTGCCGAGGCAGGAACTGTGTATGAAAATAATGCAAAAAAAGGTACAGAAAACGTGGCTAATAATAACCTTTTCATGACTTTGCTCCCTGATGCTTAAAAAGTACAAAGGTAGATGCCAAAAGAATATTTCATATTGTGACGGTGTGTTATTACAAACCAGATTAGATTTTACCAAAGATAGTTTTTATGTTTTGTTGACATAAACCACCACCTGAAGCCATTGATAATGAATTTATGATATGATAACTTGCTCTAAAAATTTAAGCTTTTCTTGACAAAATCACTCTGATAATTGAATCTTTATTAATAATTAATTATTTTTCAATTAATCCTGGATGAGAACCTAGATATATTTCAATATTGACAAGGTTAAAGTTATTTCCATTCCGGTAAAAGACAAGACATATTAAGTTGCATTTATTATTTTAATGCAGCTTTTTTTGTTGATTAACAAGTTTATAAACCCAACTGATTACTCCCTTCGATGGTGTAAGATTACCTATCTTCTCTCCCTCTCTATCCTCTGCGTTCTCTGCGCCTCTGCGGTTTTTTAATCGTATCTTTGGACGGGATAGGAGTAAACAGTCGAGGATTTGACCACAATAAGGTAAGGTGAGCAATGCCCACCCTACTGTCAACTATCAACTGTCAACTATCAACTATCAACTATCAACTGTGAATACTGCCAATATTTAATTTCCCAACCAAAACCATTAATTGCCACAGCAGCAGCAAAATTATCCCCTGGTTTAATCTCCACTAAATTCCAATCAGAGATATTCTTTAACTGTGCCGAATCCCTAGGACTAAGAGTAATCTCAATTTCTCGTAACTTAGACAAACCTACACCCGTTGCTTTTAAATAAGCCTCCTTACAAGTCCAATAACGAAAGAAAATTTCTTTCTTTTGTTGGGGAGGTAAAGATTGAATCAAATCATATTCAGAAGGTGCAAAAAACTGTTTAGCTAGGGACAATAAATCAGACATAGGGCGAATATATTCTAAGTCTACACCCAAAGGGCGATCGCAACTCACCGCACATAACCCCAAACCCTGGGAATGGGACAAATTAAAACAGGGTCGATTGTCACCATGAGCCTCTGCTAACACTGGTTTTCCTAGGGGTTCATATTCAAACTGAACCTGACTAGGTTCAATACCCAAATAATTAGCTAATATACTTCGCAAAATACCCCTACCGGCAATAAAACGATGCCGGTGTAATTTCTGATAAAATCGATCTGCACGGGTGATTTCATCATCACAGAGGGTTTGACGTAACTCTTCCAGTCGTGATTCTGGTAAATCAAGGTCAATTCGCCAAACATGAACATCATCTGGTAATAATGTCAAATCTGTCGGTACAGGTATCCACATAGGATTAATAACAGTCATGGAATTGGCAAGTTTTAAGTTAGCTAAAATCTTGATTTTGGGTGTCCGGATTTAAGAGGACATTTGGCAAAGCCAGAGTAAATGGCTCCCATTAGGTTTGTCTGCTCCTAATCCTCTTCACCAAAATACTTTAGGGTAATGTGGTGCGCTTGCAAGAAAACTGATGAGAGCGATGGATGATTTTGAGCTTTTACTGGTAGCAGTACAAATAAAAGTGGAACTATTTTCCTGCAAAACAATCAATTGTTCACCAATAGCATTTGTTTTACTGCTGTTGTCGGAAATATTGCAAAAGCAACGTCGATTTTGGGAGAGGTAAAAACTTATTATCGAAGTAAAAGCTGTTTTTTAGTCTTACGGTTATTATATAACTTTATGGGTTTTTACTCGTAGTCTATTTGTCAATAATTTTAAATTATATTGAGACTAAACACCTGCACAATAAGTAAAAAATCGAGGCATTGCTGAATCAGGATATGAAACGTCAAAATCACCTTTATTTTTCTTTGTAACTTTGCGCCTACCCTTCGGGAAGCCGCTCCGCGTCTAATGCGTCTTTGCGTGAGCTAAATTCATATTTTCAATCAGCAACGCCAAAAATCGAGACCAAAAAATAGACTGAATACCAGTCCCTCGATTCATCGCTGGGGTAATAATTCTAAATTCTTCATTCTAAATTCTAAATTCTAAATCTCCCTTGACAGTTGATTTATTGATGCGATCGCTGTTAAGTTAAGTATTGAGTGTAGTCTTCATTTCTCGTTCCTTGCCAGAGGCAAGGAATGCAGCGATTGAGGCTCCCCCCTCAAATTCGTGTTGGAGCCGGGAACCTCCTCCAAGTGCATTTCCAGGCTCCAGGCGTGGAAACCAGAGAGACACTCGTAGTATGAGGTGAAACCCATCACTAATTATCCTTCTTCCTTCTTCCTTCGTTAAAGAAAAGTTGCCCAACTGAGATAAAATAGATACCCTGTTGCTAAACATACAACACTTGGGGTTAAAGGATAATAATCATGAAGCAGGAACTGAAAACTAAAGGCTATTTCCTGGGGATAAGTTTGTTTGGTTTAGCCTGTACTAGCACATTAGTCCTAACGCAATTGTCTAGCATTTCCGGTTTAATGGCAGCATCTCCCAGGGCGAGATTAGATGATTGGCGATTTTATCTAGAAACATCACAATTGGAATTTACTCTTTCAGGAGTAACCCAACCCCAACATTTTTATTTACGCCAACCACCCCGCCTAGTTATAGACTTACCGAATACGAAATTAGGTAATGTTACGACTCAACAAAGTTTTTCTGGTGCGATTAAAAGTATCCGTATTTCACAATTCAATGCAGATGATACTCGCATTGTTCTAGATTTATTACCCGGAACATTTCTAGATGCTAATCAAGTACAACTACAATCCTTTTCTTGGCAAAACCAGAATCGTTGGGTATTAAGTCCTATAAATAATTTAGCATCTGGAAACTTTAATAATAATCAAGGACCTTTATTCCCCCAATTACCGGGCAACAATACCATTCCAGGGAACTTTAATAATAATCAACAAGGTCCTTTGTTCCCCCAATTACCGGGTAACAATACCATTCCTAACACCTATCCAACTACTAACAACTTCCCTATCCGACCCCAGGTGAGCGTACCACCTCTAAATATTAATCATTCATCTCAACCTCAACCATTTAATTCTAATCTTCCTCCAGCTACATTTAACAATCAATCAGGTTTTGCGACAAAAATTGCACCTGTACCACAATCTAATTTTCCCGTACCTAACCTGCCTAATTACCAACAGAATAATCCCGGTCCTCGGGTAGTTCCTTACGGTCAACCCATACCCCAAATGGCTCAGTAAATACTCGTAAATATCAAGAAAAACTAATTAATTAGAAGTAGAAGAGTTTTGAAATTGTCAGACTTACAAATAAACCTTCAAAACTCTTTATTTCTGCTTAAAATCTTTCTGTTTCTATTGGTGGAGCCACTGCACCTTCAGGAGTACTAAATAGGTTTTTAGCAGCATCATTTTGATAAATACAACTAATATTCACGTCCTTACTCTCCAAACTGCCTGTAAACCCAAAAGTATTGAGACGATTTTTGCAATCTCTCACCTGGGTTGATGTCACTAACTTCTTGTTTTCTAAAATCTGCCAGTTATTAGTACGTAGAACGCACCCAGGACGCATACTTGATTGAGAAACATAAACATTAAATGGGTTAAAGGTAAGAAATACTCTCGTATCCATAACCACTGCACTCGCTCCATATTGTACGCAAATCTCAGGATTGGGTGCTTTAGTATCAATATATTCGCGGGAAGCCACATTTGATGGGGAAAAAGTGGTGTTGGAGCTAAAAGCAATACCAATCCCCACACCTAAAATAAATACCCCGGCTAAAATGGCGATGGTAGTCAAATTAAATGCATTTGACAGGGAATTAGAAGATTTATAGGGACTGGTGGTTCTGCTAGGAGGCTTTCGTCTCATGATTGTTTGCTAATTTTTACGCTAGGAACAGTAAGGTTAGTTTGCTGTTGTTCTTATTTAAGTATGCCGATTATTTAGCCTAATTGTCTGGAAGTTTTAATTATGCTCCAAAATATGAATTTTATGGTAATACCTATTCAAATCGGTCAATCTGATGACTTGCACCATCCTCAATAACCGCCTGGGATTTAAATCCCAGTCTCATAGCCGAAGTCGTCTAAAGAACACTAGACAAGCATTTTAGTCTACTTAAGTAGACTTTGTTTATTAGCCTGGGAATTTCATTCCCGTGAAATTTGGGCTAATTGAGAATGGTGCAAGTTATATCATGTCCGCTTACATACCCTTAATAAAACTCACGAATTATGAATTATGAATTAATAATTATGAATTAATTGGTCATAGTGATGAAGATCACACATTTTTCTCTGGAAGAAGTGCATCACAGAGTGAAGAACATAAATAGAAAACATTGAGGTAATCGCCATGAACTTTAACTTAAGTGATGCATTGCAAGTAGTTATGCTGGTTGTTGTTGCTAGTACTGTCTTATCTTCTGCTATGTACTGGACAGCACTGAGAGCAAAAAAGGCTTAGACATGAATCTCCACTGCATATGGGAAAACCCGGCATTGTACCGGGTTTTTTCATGAAAAACAACTTACTAACTTAGTGTAAATTAACACTAGTTTTCAGGAAAAATATTTAAATAGCACTTTTATTGAATACGTTGCTATTCAGACCATGAAAAAATTCCAAGCATGTACCCTATCTTTGTTATTAGGCTCCACATTTGCACTAACCCAAGTCAGCCGTGCTGCCAGCAATGAACCACCCCTTTTTATACAGGTTAAACAAGTTACCCGATGGTTTGTTGGTAAATTTGACAATGCCGAGCAAGTAGCCAACCAGCCTAATGTTCCATTGATTACCATGTCTAATTGTGCGGTTAGACTTGAGGGTAAAAATATTTCTAGGCACAGCCGTGCTGTTTATCTAGAACAAAAAACCAATGGAGTTCCCTTTCGCGTTCGCTTTTACTCATTTAGCAAGGGAGACAGGGGAGTTAAACTAAGTATTCGCCGCTTTGTGGATGAAAATAAAGTGTTGGGAATATGCGATCGCCCCATCTTTCAAAGAGTAGTGAATACGGACAATATTGTCACCCAAAGTTGCGAGGTAGAAGTCATTCGGGAAGCAAGAAGCTATAGCGGTAATAACGAACCTGACGGCTGTCCTACTAGTTTTCCCGGTGGCAAGGTGGTATCAGAAGTGACGATAAAAAGACGCAGTATAGATTCCTTAGACCGAATCATTGATGCTGATGGGAATCAAAGATTTGGTACCGAAATTGAATTTCGGCGCATTCCATCCAACAAGAGAAAATCTCCATAAGTAAGGAGCGCCTACAGTGGACGCTCCTAGGTTTCATCACTCCAGTTCCGGAATGATGCGGATATTAACTAGCGATCGCCATAGTTTTTTCTAAGGGTTGCCAACGGAAAGAGCGATCGCCTCCTCTTTCAACTACAACTTTAATTTGTGGCATTGATTTAGGTAAATTTACCAGATAATCAATTTCTTGATCATCAAGCACATAGCCTTCAATAATCCACAACACTAACCCCTTTGATTTAGGTGGCAATTGCTCCAGATGGGAGCTAATCATCGGTGGTACATAATATACATAACCAACTGCCGCACCATTACTAGTACTTTTTTTGCCTAGATGTGCCGGTCTAACTCCGTGAACTCCCGTAAGATAGGCAGCCACATCACCCAAACCCTTAGCAGTAATATTGAGGGTTTTATAGCCTACTGCACGCAATCGGCGACGATAGCGACCCTCAAAACCTCCTTCCAGAGGTACATATACACCAAGAGAGCCAAATTTATCCAAATCGCGAATGAACCTGTTACCAGTGGTAATTAGTGCCATAGATTGATTTCTTCCTATCCCACTTAGATATCTCTATTATTTACCTTTATTTTTCAATATTATGATGTGAACTCAAATTTCTTGGTATTTGCCCAAATTAAAGTTTGCCAATATCAAGGATACTGTTGGTGCTTCCTCTTGTGCAATCTCATCTTCTGGGATGATGGGGTGATGAGATGATGGGATGATGAGATGATGGGCGTTGCTGAATCCAAGTATGAATTTATCTCACGCTCCAGGCGCA
Organism: Calothrix sp. MO_192.B10; assembly: GCA_030065055.1. GTDB lineage: Bacteria > Cyanobacteriota > Cyanobacteriia > Cyanobacteriales > Nostocaceae > Calothrix_A. The sequence goes on along the minus strand of JASJDS010000007.1, from coordinate 17,068 downwards.
AAGGCGCAGAGAATAAGAGTTTTAATTATTCCATTTTTCAATTTCATACTTCAATTCAGCAACGCCAGATGATGAGATGATGAGGTGATGAGGTAATGGGATGATGTGTTTTGGCTCATACTCACTCCTTCCCTCCATCACTCTAGGGCGCAAGCATTGCGCCCCTACTCCTACTCTACGAGAAGCCACTTCGTGTCTACACTCCTTCCCTCCTTCACTCCTTCACTCCTTTTTCCGTATCCTAGTATTTAAGTTCAGTCACTGGTGTTGTATGTCAGTCATCGCAATTCGGGAAACCCAACCAACAGCAACGGGTTTTGCAGCACGGTTGATTTTTGATGGTGGTGATGGTGGGGAGTATGAAATTAATGTTACTGACCCTTTTACACCCCAGGAAGAAAGGCGACTGGAATGGTATTTTGAGGAATGGCTGACTTTCCCGATGTTAAATGGGAAGAAGGCTGAAGCGGCGAAGAATAGTGTTGCGAGTTACGGGGAAGGTTTATTTAACCAGGTTTTTCACGCGGATGCTGATGCATATAGCCAGTATCGCCAACTGCGAAGGAATCTGAAACAGGTAACAATTGAGATAGTTGGTGATAGTCCCGAATTTCACGCCCTTCACTGGGAGGCTATGCAAGACAAGGATTTGCCCCGACCTCTGGCTGTGGATTGCGTAATGGTACGGAAGCGGGTTGCTAAAGCAGCACCAGTGGCGGCGCAGATGGCACCATCTCCGGTAATTAATTTGTTGGTGGTAATTGCTAGACCGGATGAGGAGGATGATGTTGGTTATCGTACCATTTCCCGTCCGTTAATTGAGGTGATTCAAACTAGTCAGTTACCCGTGAATGTGGATTTATTGCGTCCTGTTACCTATGAGAGTTTAGAGCGACATTTGGAAACTAAAGGGGCGGGATATTACCATGTGATCCATTTTGACTGTCACGGTGCGTTGATGAGTTATGAGGATATTCAGTCAGGGGTGAAACGTAACCGCTATACCTATCAATCACGGTGGGGACGGGATGATATTCAATCCTATGAGGGGGTAAAGGCATTTCTATTTTTGGATGGGGAAGGTAAGGGAAAAGCTGACCCTGTGGAAGCGGGGGAATTGGCTGATTTACTCACGGGGAAGGGGATTCCGGTATGTATACTCAATGCTTGTCAGTCAGGTAAGCAGGTGAGGAATGGGGGAGATGAAGGGGATGAGGGGGACAAGGGGGAGATAAGGGGGAATTCCCGTGAGACTAGTTTGGGTAGTCGGTTGATGGCTGCGGGAATGCAAATGGTGGTGGCGATGGGGTATTCGGTGACTGTTTCTGCTGCTAGGTTGATGATGGAGCAGGTTTATGAAAATTTGTTTGCAGGGGAAGAGATAAGGAAGCGAGGACGGAGTTATCTAATAAGATATTAGAACGGAATGTGGGTGATGAGAGAAAGATTGCCCAGATTCGGGAGGATGGGGATTTTCAGAAGTTAATGAAAGTGTTAGCGGGGTATCCCCTAGCAATGGAAGTGGTGTTAGGTAATTTGAAAAATCTCTCACCCCAGGAGGTTTTAGGTAAGTTACAAGCGGCGGATATTAATTTAGATAAGGGAAGTGAGGATAAGACACAGAGTATTCTCAAATGTGTGGAGTATTCCCATAGTAATTTGTCACCGGATGCCCAGAAGGTGTTATTGTGTTTGGCACCGTTCAGTGGGTTTATTGATAGGAATGATATTTCTAAATATGCCAAGGAGTTGCAGAAGTTAGAGCCGTTTCAGGATTATGATTTTGAGAAGTTTGATGATGCAGTGCAAGAGGCGATTAATTGGGGTTTACTCTCGCCTATAAGTGAAGATATTCCCCGATTATTACAAATTCAACCAGTTTTCCCTTTCTTTTTGCAGGCGAAATTAGCAGAACTAGATGCTGTTAGCAAGGAAGCTTTGCGGGAAGGGTTTAAAAATCACTACTTAGGTTTAGGTCGTTCCTATGGACAGTCTATGGTATCGAAGGATGCACGGAAACAAAAGTTAGGTATTTTCTTCTGTCGCCTGGAGTATGAAAATTTATATAGTGCGTTGCAAATTTGTTTAGAGAAACAAAAAACGGTTTCTATTTTCTTCTGTTTGGATAAATATTTTGAGTTGATTAACGACATTCAAAGTAAATTAAAGTTAGCATCAGCTGTGAATCTAGCTTTAGAACAATATCCACCAGATTATATCAATGGTGACAATGGATATGACATTTTTATTGCCAATGATTTATTAGCGACGTGTTATTTACAAACTCAAAATTATCAACAAGCAAAACAGAGATATGAAAAGCAATTAGAAATAATAGACAAAATTACCAGTCTAGAAGAAACCAGAAAAAAGAGTTATATTGCTGGGACTTACCACCAGTTGGGAATAGTTGCCCAAGAGTTGCGAGAATACCACCAGGCACGGGATTATTACCAACAAGCCCTGGAAATCAAAATTGAATATGGGGACAAATATTTCTGTGCTAGCACTTACCACCAGTTGGGAATAGTTGCCCAAGAGTTGCGAGAATACCACCAGGCATTGGATTATTACCAACAAGCCTTGGAAATCTTTTCCAATATGGGGACAAGTATTCCTGTGCTAGCACCTACCACCATTTGGGAATAGTTGCCGAAGAATTGCGAGAATACCACCAGGCATGGGATTATTACCAACAAGCCCTAGAAATCAAAATTGAATATGGGAACAAATATTTCTGTGCTAGCTCTTACCAACATTTGGGAAGAGTTGCCAAAGAGTTGGGAGAATACCACCAGGCACAGGATTATTACCAACAAGCCTTGGAAATCTTTATCCAATATGAAGACAAGTATAACTGTGCTGGGACTTACCACCAGTTGGGAATGGTTGCCGAAGAATTGCGAGAATACCACCAGGCAAGGGATTATTACCAACAAGCTCTGGAAATCTTTATCCAATATGAAAACAAGTATAACTATGCTAGGACTTACCACCAGTTGGGAAGGGTTGCGCAAAAATTGGGAGAATACCACCAGGCACGGGATTATTACCAACAAGCCCTGGAAATCAAAATCGAATGTGGGGACAGATATTACTTTGCTAGCACTTACTATCAACTTGGTACAGTGGCGGAAGAATTAGGGGAGTTGGATTCAGCAAAAACAAATTACCTGCAAGATTTGGTAATTATGGTTGAGTTTAATGACGAGGATGGTTTAGAAATTTCGCTGCGTAATCTTGCCCGTTTTTATCAAGCTACCCGAGATGAGGATTTATTGATAGAAGCAGCAAAGGTGTTGGGAATGGAGGTGGAGGAGTTGAAGGCGGCGATAAATTAAGTAATAAGTAATAAGTAATAAATAGGACTTACGCAACTGGCATATTTTTTCTGTAGGGTGTGTGATACCAATTCACAAAAATATTGATACATATCTAGGGGATATGTAGGGGCGCAATGCTTGCGCCCAATTCCATGATTTGTATCACCAATAAAGTGAAATGGTATGACGCTGCGAGAATATTTGAACGTAGCAATGAGACTTGTAACGTCACGCACCAATCACCTTTAGGGCGGTGGAGTGTCAAACTTGCGTAACTGATAAAATATAGCACTACGCATATAGGGCGCGGACATTGTTGAATGCACCAAACCTATGAACAGTAAACTTATTACTTATTACTTATTACTTATTACTTGCGCGTAGCGCTATAAGATGTGGGATTGAATGGGAAGCATCCCAAATATGAAATATTGTAGTGCGGGCAGCGTTCGACTGAGCTCACGCCGAAGTCTTGCCCCCATCATATCTTTGTGAATTACTGCTATCCCGCCCAAAGATTACTGATTAAAAAACCGCAGAGGCGCAGAGAACACAGAGGATAGAGAGGTTTAGTATATAAGTAATATTACATAATAATTGATTATTAAATTATACTCAGTTGCAAAGCCCGTAAAGGAGGAAATAATTCCGATATAAACTGATAACTTGCAGCAATCTCGTTTAGCCACATTCCCACCTTGAAATAAATTTCAAGGCTAATAAACCAAGTACGTTAACACGCACTGCAAGCCTTACCCAGTCTGATTTATCAGACTTGGTCTTTGGGCCTGGGAATTTATTCCTAGGCGGACATTTGGGCTAGTTGAGAATAGTGCAAGTTATAAAATATAAACGGATTTGATATTCAGATATCAACTACCAACTATCAACACCCAATTTGACAAAACCACGTTGCTCCCCAATTGGCTGGTGGGCGCAAGCATTGCGCCCCTACAGAAGAATGGAAAATGTTTCTTCCCTAACAACTACCAACTAACAACTATCAACTAACAACTAACAACTAACAACTATTCCCCTGGTGGTAGGGTTTTCTCCTCACCAGGTTCAGTGTATTTACAATAAACATTTAACCCAATTTTGAGAATGTAGAGAACAATAATAGTAGCGATCGCAGGATCTAGAGGAATTGTTGTTAAAGCTACTAGTGATGTAATAGCTGTAGATAATAATACTGCATTTTCTGGACTTTTGGTATATTCGCTGAGACGAGCGCGAAATCCTTCATCACCGCAAAGTTCGTCCCGCAAAGCCTCTAAAATAATTTTCCAGATGCTTTTCCCTTCCTTCATTAAAATGCGTCCATTTTTCTCAATCCACAGCTCCTCAAAGGATGTTTCGAGATTACCATTATGCCGTTCTACAGCATCAATCCCTTTGTCTGCTGGTTGATATTCCTTGAGTAATTCGCGTACTGAGCTAATTTCGTCTTGGGTTAGTTGTGCATTCATCACTTTTAAAGACAGCCCTCATACCAAGTTGAGTTCTATCGTAGCAGTTCGAGTCAACCGCCTAGGGCGTGTTTTCAAACCCAAAATTAGTATCAAATGAATCGAGGAGACTTAAGTGATGAACAGTGGAAGAGGTTACAACCGCTACTTCCACCACAGAAATCTCATACATTACCTATTCCCTATTCCCTATTCCCTATTCCCTGTTCCCTCTCTCAAAGGGAGTTAAAATTTTTGGCACTATTACTAGACAAATATAGATGCAGGATTTAAAATGTGAGATTGTGACCAAAAAATCAAATTAGTTACCACCACAGGCTGTAATTGCCTAGCTATATTAAACTGAGAAGCCAGTATTCCAACTAAAAATTGGCACAGCTGGCGGTAATGTACAAAAAGCTGGTAAACTAAATTTTCCTCAAGGCAGTTTAGCCCTGAGGTTTAAATCAGGTCAGTCACCCTTGCAACCTAAACACATTCAGGCATTGCCTTAAGTAGTAGTTTAGGATATTTGAGTGAAAACTAAGCGGTAATGTAGGTTTATGGCATTACTTAAGACTTAGTTACAGGATACTGAGTGGGTTACTACTTAAGTCCTAACTCCAACCAGAAAGTGCCAAAGCAATGGTAGGTAGGCATTACTGCCAACAAAAGTAATGCATTTAAGCCTCAATCCTATGCAATAGTACTTTCTTCCCTGAGGGAAGGAAACTTTGGCTGTTCTGGTAATGTAATCAGTGTCAGTCAGCGGATTTACAAAATAGTAAGTTTGCTTGGTGTGAAGCCAGAGAAGTTGGAGCCGCAAAACCTAGCCGCTCCTGACTTCTGAGGTGCTAAGGTAAATCACCCTAATGGCATTAACCCCAAACTTGGCTAAAATCCGACTTCTTCAATAACAAGTAAAAAGGAGAACCAGTAACTGTGTCTGTAGGTATTCTCGGCACGAAACTGGGCATGACTCAAGTCTTTGACGAAGCAGGAGTATCTATTCCTGTAACCGTCATCCAGGCAGGACCATGCACAGTCACACAAGTTAAAACACAGCAGACCGACGGTTACTCCGCCATCCAACTAGGTTATGGCGAAGTTAAGCCCAAAGCATTGAATAAACCTTTGCTCGGTCATCTAGCAAAATCATCAGCTCCAGCTCTGCGTCACTTACGGGAGTATCGGCTGAATGATACAAGTGAATATAGTTTAGGACAAGAAATCAAGGCAGATATTTTTAGTGCCGGTCAAATTGTAGATGTCATTGGGAAAACCATTGGTAGGGGTTTTGCGGGTAACCAAAAACGCCACAATTTTGGTCGAGGACCAATGTCCCACGGTTCTAAAAATCACAGAGCGCCTGGTTCTATTGGTGCTGGTACTACACCAGGTCGTGTTTATCCCGGTAAGAAGATGGCAGGACGTTTAGGTGGTAAACAGGTGACTATCCGTAAACTGACTGTAGTAAAAGTAGACCCAGAAAGGAACCTGTTGTTGATTAAAGGAGCTATTCCTGGTAAACCGGGAGCCTTGCTAAATATAGTGCCTGCAAACCTAGTGGGAAGTAAAAAATAGCAGTCAGGTGTCGTGGAAATACTGAGACAAGCTGACAAATGACATCTGACAACTGACGAAGGACACTAAAGATGTTTGAGTGTGAAGTAAAAAATTGGCAAGGAGAACAGGTCGGTCAAAAGACCTTTGACTTGCGAGTTGCCAAAGAAGAAACGGCGGCTCATATTGTACACAGGGCATTGGTGAGACAAATGACCAATGCTCGCCAAGGAACAGCCAGTACCAAAACTCGCTCGGAAGTGAGGGGTGGTGGTCGTAAGCCTTGGAGGCAAAAAGGAACTGGCCGCGCTCGTGCTGGTTCTATCCGTTCACCCCTATGGCGTGGTGGTGGTGTCATTTTTGGTCCCAAACCCAGGGATTACAACCTGAAAATGAACCGGAAGGAAAGACGGTTAGCACTGCGTACAGCCTTTGCCAGTCGCCTGGAAGACTTGATTGTAGTCGAAGAATTTAGCGAACAATTTTCCCGTCCTAAAACCAAAGACTTGGTAGGTGCGATCGCTCGTTGGGGTGCTCCAGCAGATGAAAAAACCCTATTAATTTTATCGGAACGTAGCGAGAATGTTTACCTTTCAGCTCGTAACGCGGAAAAAGTAAAACTAATCGTCGCCGATCAATTAAATGTTTACGATTTGCTCCACGCGGACAAAATCGTAGTCACAGCATCAGCCTTAGAAAAAATTCAGGAGGTCTACAGTGACTAAGTTTGACCCCCGCCAACTTCCCGACTTAATCCGTCGCCCCATTGTCACCGAAAAGGCGACCATGCTGATGGAGCAAAATAAATACACCTTTGAAGTAACTCCTAAAGCAACTAAGCCGGAAATTAAAGCGGCTATAGAAGATTTATTTGATGTCAAAATCGTCCAAGTCAATACTATGCTACCTCCCCGGAAAAAACGGCGTGTAGGTAGATTTATTGGTTATAAGCCCCAATACAAGCGAGCTATTGTCACCGTCGCCCCTGGGGATGAAGAGAAGATTAGACAAGTCCTATTCCCAGAAGTGTAATTAGTTAAGAGTTCGGAGTTCGGAGTTCGGAGTTCGGAGTTTTTATTCCTCCCCTCCTTCCCTCCTTCCCTCCTCCCCTTCTAACTAAAAAATTAAAAATCTCAATTCAAAATTTTCATTATGGGTACTCGTTCTTATCGTCCTTACACCCCCAGTACCCGCCAAGTCACAATCTCGGACTTTGCGGAAATTACCAAAACCGAGCCAGAAAAGTCCCTGACTAGATCGGTACATCGCTCTAAAGGTCGTAATAACCGGGGGCGAATTACCAGTCGTCGCCGGGGTGGTGGACACAAGCGGCTATACCGCATCATTGACTTCAAAAGAGATAAACGCAATATTCCCGCTAAAGTAGCAGCCATTGAATACGATCCCAACCGGAATGCTCGTATTGCTTTGTTGTATTACCAAGATGGCGAAAAGCGTTACATCCTACATCCCACGGGATTAAAAGTTGGCACCACCATTATTGCTGGTCCTGATGCTCCCATCGAAGATGGTAACGCCTTACCCCTATCTAAAATTCCCTTAGGTACCAGCGTGCATAACGTGGAATTAATCCCAGGGAAAGGGGCGCAAATAGTGCGAGCAGCCGGTGCTACAGCCCAAGTAGTGGCAAAAGAAGGGGCTTATGTCACCCTGAAATTACCCTCCGGGGAAGTGCGGATGATTCGCCGGGAATGCTATGCCACCATTGGACAAGTGGGTAACGCTGAATTTCGGAACCTCAGCGCTGGTAAAGCGGGACGGAATCGCTGGAAAGGTCGTCGTCCCAAAGTTAGAGGTAGCGTGATGAACCCAGTAGATCACCCCCACGGCGGTGGTGAAGGTCGGGCACCTGTTGGTAGATCTGGTCCGGTGACACCTTGGGGTAAACCAGCATTAGGGAAAAAGACACGCAAACCCAAGAAAGCTAGTAGTAAATTAATTGTACGCCGTCGTCGTAAATCTTCTAAACGGGGTCGCGGTGGTCGTAATGCTTAACTAGTGATGATGATTTGTGGATGATGAGTTATGGGTGAAACACAACATAGCTCTCCATTCCTAACTTTTAATGATTAATTCCTAACTCCAAAATTCAAAGTAGAAGTTATGGGTCGTTCTCTAAAAAAAGGTCCTTTTGTTGCCGATCATTTACTCAGCAAAATTGAAAAGCTGAACGAAAAAAATGAAAAGCAAGTAATTAAAACTTGGTCTAGGGCATCAACTATTTTGCCAGAAATGGTTGGTCATACCATTGCAGTCCATAATGGTCGGCAACACGTTCCAGTGTTTATATCCGACCAAATGGTGGGTCATAAGTTAGGAGAATTCGCTCCTACACGTACTTATCGGGGACACTCCAAAGATAAAAGAGCAGGCAGGTAGTCATTAGTTATTAGTCATTTAACCAATGACAAACATGGAGAAAATTATGGCAACTGATACCAAACAAGTCAAAGCGATCGCCCGCTATGTGCGTATGTCCCCGTTAAAAGTGCGACGCGTACTCGACCAAATTCGGGGACGTTCCTACCGAGAAGCACTGATTATTTTAGAATTCATGCCCTATCGGGCTTGCGGTCCGGTACTGAAACTTTTAAGAAGTGCAGCAGCCAACGCCGAGCATAATGAAGGACTGGAGCGGGCTCAGTTAATGATTACTCAAGCTTACGCAGACCAAGGTCCAGTATTAAAACGGTTTCAACCAAGGGCACAGGGTAGAGCTTATCAGATTCGCAAACCAACCTGCCACATCACCATATCCGTGGCTGAAGGTGCTACAGAATAAGTGGCGACGGGATAAATTACCTTTGATCAAAAATTTTCGAGGAAGCATTCGTGGGACAGAAAATTAATCCAATTGGTTTTCGTCTGGGGATTACCAAAGAACACCAATCTCGCTGGTTTGCCGAACCTGGTGACTATGTGAAATACCTCCAAGAAGACCATAAGCTCCGACAATATATAGACAAGGAGCTAGGTAGATATGCTCAAAATAATGCTGGCATTTCTGATGTCAAAATTGAGCGTAAGGCAGACCAAATTGACCTAGAAGTACACACCGCTAGACCTGGTGTAGTAGTAGGTAGGGGTGGTCAAGGTATTGAAAAATTACGTAATGGGCTACAAGATGCTTTGGGTGGTCAGCGTCAAATTCGCATCAATGTAGTTGAAGTACAACGAGTAGATGCCGATGCCTACTTAATTGGGGAATATATTGCCCAACAATTAGAACGTCGGGTTTCTTTCCGTAGAGTGGTACGCCAAGCCATACAACGGGCTCAAAGAGCCGGGGTAGAAGGAATTAAAATCCAAGTTGGTGGTCGCTTGAACGGTGCAGAAATTGCCCGGACAGAATGGACTCGTGAAGGAAGAGTTCCTTTACATACCCTCAGGGCTGACATCGACTATGCCTACTGCACCGCAAAAACTATTTACGGTATTCTCGGCATCAAAGTTTGGGTATTTAAGGGAGAAGTGATCCCTGGAGAAGAAGAAACTGCTCCAGCACCCACCACCAACAGAGAGCCTCGCCGTCGCCAACAGCATCGTCGTCGCCAGCAGTTTGAAGACCGCTCAAATGAAGGATAGTCATTTCAGTGAGCCTCCTCCGGAGGAGCTACGCTAACAGTGATCAGTTAGCCTCCTGCACTCTTGTACTGCGCTAACAGTTTCTCCATCGATAAATCGAGGAGCAAGAGTTACGGGAAAAAATTGTGAATGAAGAATTAAGAATGCAGAATCCAGTTGGGGGAAAATTTCTCAATTCGCTCATTCTAATTTAGGGGCTTGATACCGATTACTGTTTGGTCATTAGTCAATCCAAAATTCAAAATCCAAAATCCAAAATTGCTTGACAAACCATGTTAAGTCCTAGAAGAACTAAATTCCGCAAACAACACCGCGGACGGATGAAAGGTCTTTCCAAAGGTGGTAATACCATCAACTTCGGCGACTTTGCCCTCCAAGCACAGGAGCCTTCTTGGATTACCTCCCGTCAAATTGAGGCTTCTCGACGAGCAATGACTCGTTATATTCGCCGGGGTGGAAAAATCTGGATTCGCGTTTTCCCCGACAAACCAGTTACCATGCGTCCGGCAGAAACCCGGATGGGTTCCGGTAAAGGTTCCCCAGAATTTTGGGTAGCTGTAGTCAAACCGGGACGCGTTATGTTTGAAATCGCTGGCGTTCCCGAAGAAACAGCCAGGGAAGCAATGCGCCTAGCTGCGTACAAATTACCAATTAAAACTAAGTTCATTACGCGTTCTGAGCAACAGACTCAGGAGCAGGAGTAGGGTTATGCCTCTTCCCAAAATTTCAGAAGCTAGAGAATTAAGTGACGAGCAACTGGCATCCGAGATTATTGCTGTCAAGAAACAGTTGTTCCAACTACGTTTGCAGAAAGCAACCAGACAACTAGAAAAACCTCACCAATTTAAACATTCCCGCCACCGCTTGGCTCAACTGTTAACGGTAGAAGCGGAGCGTAAAAGAGCAGCAAGCCAATCCGCTAACCAAGAAGAGTAAGTAAGAAATTATGGCAATCAAAGAACGAGTCGGCTTGGTAGTGAGCGACAAAATGCAAAAAACCGTAGTAGTTGCCGTGGAAAACCGCGCTCCCCATGTTAGGTACGGCAAAATTGTAGTTAAAACTCGGCGCTACAAAGCCCACGACGAAGAAAATACCTGTAAAGTGGGCGATCGCGTCCGCATCCAGGAAACTAGACCCCTGAGCAAAACCAAGCGCTGGCAAGTCACAGAAGTCCTCACAAAGTAACCAATAACTAAAAGTATTAGTTGTTAAATTTTTAACAACACCATAAGGGAGAATAGTTGTGATTCAACCCCAGTCTTACCTCAATGTCGCAGATAATAGCGGTGCCCGCAAACTGATGTGCATCCGTGTACTTGGAGCGGGGAACCGTCGTTATGGTCACGTAGGCGATCGAGTAATCGCCGTAGTAAAAGATGCCCAGCCCAATATGGCAGTGAAAAAATCTGATGTGGTAGAGGCAGTAATTGTCCGTACCCGTCACAGTATTCGTCGTGACAGCGGTATGAGTATCCGCTTTGACGATAATGCCGCAGTGATCATCAATAAAGATGGTAATCCCAGAGGAACGCGGGTTTTTGGTCCAGTGGCACGGGAATTACGTGACAAAAACTTCACCAAAATCGTTTCTTTGGCTCCGGAGGTGCTGTAATGGCAAACAAAAAGCAACAGCCCAAATTTTACAAAATGCATGTCAAAACTGGAGATACTGTCCAGGTAATTTCTGGTAAAGATAAAGGTAAAGTGGGTGAAGTGATCCGAGCTTTGCCACAAATGAGTCAAGTAATTGTCAAAGGGGTCAATATTAAAACCAAACACATGAAACCCCAGGCAGAAGGAGAATCTGGCAGCATTGTTACCCAAGAAGCTCCGATTCATAGCTCCAACGTCATGCTTTATTCTACCAAGCAAAATGTTGCCAGCCGTGTATGCTACACCTTCACCGAATCAGGGAAAAAGGTACGTATGCTGAAAAAAACTGGGGAAATTCTCGATAAATAGTAAGGAATCAAGAGTGAGGAATCATAAACTTACAACTCCTAACTCCTAACTCCTAACTCCTAACTCATAATTTTATTTCCCTGACCAAGCCCAGGGACAATCAGGACAAACAATTATGTCAATTAGACTGAAAAAAACATATCAAGAAACCATTGTCCCCAAACTGATGAAACAGTTTGAGTACACCAATATTCACCAAGTACCGAAATTGGTGAAAATAACTGTAAACAGAGGTTTGGGGGAAGCTTCTCAAAACGCTAAAGCACTGGAAGCCTCTCTGAGTGAAATTGCTGTAATCACTGGTCAAAAACCTGTGGTTACCAGGGCAAAAAAAGCGATCGCGGGCTTTAAAATCCGTGAAGGAATGCCTGTGGGGGTAATGGTAACCCTGAGAAGCAGCAAAATGTACGACTTTCTGGATCGTTTAATCAACCTATCCTTACCCAGAATTCGTGACTTTCGCGGCATTAGTCCTAAAAGCTTTGATGGTCGCGGTAACTACACCTTAGGGGTAAGGGAACAACTGATTTTCCCAGAAGTTGAGTACGATAGCATTGACCAAATTCGGGGGATGGATATATCCATCATTACCACAGCGAACACCGATGAAGAAGGTCGCGCTTTACTTAAAGAAATGGGAATGCCTTTTCGGGATCAATAAGTTCATCTAAAAGAGGGAACGATGGCGGCAAACGATACAATTGCAGATATGCTGACGCGCATCCGCAATGCCAACCTAGCGCGGCATCAAACAACACAAGTGCCCGCAACTAAAATGACCCGTAGTATTGCCACAGTATTGCGGGAAGAAGGTTTTATTAATGGTTTTGAAGAAGCTGGTGAAGGGGTAAAACGCAACCTGGTGATTTCCCTGAAATATAAGGGTAAAAATCGCCAACCTCTAATTACTGCCCTGAAGCGGATCAGTAAACCGGGATTGCGGGTTTATTCCAATAAAAAGGACTTACCAAGAGTATTAGGCGGCATTGGTATTGCCATTATTTCTACATCTAGTGGCATTATGACCGACCGGGAAGCACGTCGCCAAAATGTTGGCGGTGAAGTGCTTTGTTATGTCTGGTAGTCAGTGGCTGTTGGTCATTAGCATCCCAGCCAAGAACTCATAACTAATCACAAAGGAGAGTTATGTCTCGCATCGGAAAACAGCCGATTACGGTTCCAGCCAAGGTACAAGTCACCATTGACGGTACCAATATAGCGGTGAAAGGGCCCAAAGGAGAACTTTCTCGTCAACTACCTGCAAATGTTACCGTTTCCCAGGAAGGGGAAACAATATTGGTCAACCGTCGCGATGACTCCCGTCAATCTCGACAAATGCACGGCTTATGCCGCACATTAGTTGCCAATATGGTTGAGGGAGTTTCCCAAGGCTTTCAACGCCGCTTGGAAATCCAAGGAGTCGGTTATCGGGCACAGGTACAAGGTAAGAATTTGATCCTCAACATTGGTTATAGCCACCAAGTGCAAATTGCTCCCCCAGACGGGATTCAATTTGCCGTGGAAAATAATACTAATGTGATTGTCAGTGGCTATGACAAAGAAATAGTTGGCAACACCGCAGCAAAAATTCGTGATGTTCGTCCCCCAGAACCTTATAAGGGTAAGGGCATCCGCTATGCTAACGAAGTTGTCAGACGTAAAGCTGGTAAGACTGGTAAGGGTGGTAAGAAGTAGTCACTGACCCCCGAATAGAATTTGAGGGCTTGGAAGAGGGAGATTTACCACCTTCTTAATTCAAGACTAAAACAGTGTCTAGCTATTTTGACTGAACTGTCTGGGTGTGGTAGCCCAAAACACGTTAAGAATGCCTCCCTAGTTTTTAACCTCTGTGACAGTCAGTAGCGTTCGCGAAGCGTGCCCGAAGGGCTTAGGGATATATACACCCAATTGGGACTTATAGGTATGCGGTTTCCACACTCCCAGGAGGTTTTAGATGAAACTTACTCGCAAACAATCCAAACAACGCCGTCATCGACGCATCCGTGGCAAGGTATTTGGTTCTGCAGAACGTCCCCGTTTAGCTGTGTTTCGTTCCCACCAACATATCTATGCCCAAGTGATTGATGATACAGCTCATCATACCTTGGTAGCAGCCTCCACCGTTGAACCAGAGTTGAAATCTAAATTAGCTTCTGGAGGTAACTGTGATGCTTCCCAGGAAGTTGGCAAGCTAATTGCCACCCGCAGCAAAGAAAAGGGAATTACTCAAGTTGTTTTCGATCGCGGTGGGAACCTCTATCACGGTCGAATTCAAGCACTAGCGGACGCAGCACGGGAAGCTGGTTTGGATTTCTAAAATTTGTCATTAGTCAAATCACGAATGGCAATCAATACGAGGTATAAAATATGGCAACTGGTCGTCGTAAAACTAACCGGGCAAAAAAAGAAGAAACCAACTGGCAAGAACGGGTAATTCAAATCCGCCGGGTCAGTAAGGTGGTGAAAGGAGGTAAAAAACTCAGCTTCCGGGCGATCGTCGTCGTGGGTAACGAACGCGGTCAAGTGGGAGTAGGGGTTGGTAAAGCCTCTGACGTTATCGGTGCTGTGAAAAAAGGTGTAGCCGATGGCAAAAAACACTTAATTGATATCCCCATCACCAAATCTAATTCTATTCCCCATCCAGTTAATGGTATTGGCGGTGGTGCCAAAGTCATCATGCGCCCAGCCGCTCCTGGTACTGGTGTAATTGCTGGTGGTGCGGTGAGAACGGTATTGGAATTAGCAGGGATACGCAATATATTGGCGAAGCAGCTTGGATCTAATAATCCCTTGAATAATGCTAGGGCGGCTGTTAATGCCCTCTCCACCTTGCGTACTTTTGCGGATGTAGCAGAAGAACGTGGTATCCCCAGAGAGAATCTCTACAGTGTTTAAGGGAACTCCAGGAAATAAATTATCCCACAAGAACGGTTGACAGTTGACAGTGAAGAGTGAAGTTTACATGTTTTGTTGCCTGATAACTATGGGATGTTTTTTTGATCTGGAAGTCCCTAAGTAGGTAGTAGTAGACAAACCATTTTAATATTTATAGTTTGTTCCCACTTACATACTGAAAAAAGTAGAAAAAATCAGAAAATCCACAGGATTTGTCAATTATGAGACTTGAAGATGCCAAGCCACAACCAGGCTCTAAAAAACGTCGCCGCCGTGTGGGACGTGGTATAGCTGCTGGTCAAGGTGCTAGTGCGGGTTTAGGGATGAGGGGTCAAAACTCTCGTTCTGGTGGCGGTACTAGACCTGGTTTTGAAGGTGGTCAGCAGCCACTGTACCGACGCATACCCAAATTAAAGGGCTTTCCTATGGTGAATCGTCAAGTTTACACTACGATCAATGTAGAAAAGCTAGCTTCCTTGGATGCCAATACAGAGGTTAATTTGGCTTCATTACGGGAAGCGGGAATCTTAACTGCTGCCAAGGGCCCATTAAAAGTCTTGGGCAATGGGGAATTAAATGTACCCCTGAAAGTGCAAGCCGCAGCTTTTACAGGTACAGCCCGGAGCAAAATTGAGGCAGCTGGTGGGAGTTGTGAAGTATTAAAGTAAGGTTAGTAGGCCTGACTTTTGCGATCGCTGCATCTTGCCAGCGCCCTACTTCACTATCAAGGTAGTCTAACTATGAGTATTAGTAGAGAAAAACCACCAACGGCCCAAGAAACTTTTATGCAGATGGCACAAGCAGCAGGACTGAGGGGTCGGCTGCTTGTCACCATCGGTATTCTAGTTTTGATTCGCTTTGGCAATCATATCCCCATACCGGGTATAGACCGAGCAGCATTTGCAAGTGCTTTACAGGGCAATAACCAATTGTTGAACTTTTTCGACATTTTCTCCGGTGGCGGACTTTCTGCCTTAGGGGTATTTGCCTTGGGGATTTTGCCTTACATTAATGCTTCAATTATCATTCAATTGCTCACCG
The DNA here is from genome assembly GCA_030065055.1 of Calothrix sp. MO_192.B10. Taxonomy (GTDB): domain Bacteria; phylum Cyanobacteriota; class Cyanobacteriia; order Cyanobacteriales; family Nostocaceae; genus Calothrix_A. The sequence continues at coordinate 1,229 of JASJDS010000007.1, read as the reverse complement.
CCGCCATTCCAGCTTTAGAAAATTTACAGAAAAATGAAGGGGAGGCGGGAAGAAGGAAAATTTCCCAAATTACCCGCTATGTATCTTTGGTGTGGGCGATGATTCAAAGTACTTTTATTGCCTCCATTTGGCTCAAAGGTTTTGCTTTGAACTATGGCCCGGTTTTTGTCGTAGAAACTGCGATCGCTCTGGTTGCAGGGTCAATGTTTGTCATGTGGGCTTCTGAAGTGATTACCGAGAGGGGAGTAGGTAATGGAGCATCATTGTTGATTTTTGTCAACATCGTCGCTACCCTACCCAAAGCCTTGGGGGACACCGTGGATTTCGTCCAAACTGGAGGTCGGGAAATAGTTGGTCGCGTGATTGTGCTGTTGTTGCTATTCCTGATTACCATCGTCGGTATTGTATTCGTTCAAGAAGGTATTCGCCGCATCCCCATTATTTCTGCTCGCCGCCAAGTAGGTCGTAGAATTTTAGCAGAACAGCGTAGTTATCTACCCTTGCGTCTGAACCAAGGTGGGGTAATGCCAATTATCTTTGCTGCTGCTATTTTAAGTTTGCCTTTGTTGATCGAAAGATTTGTTAATAATCCCAATTATTCCAGTTTTGCTAGCAATTATTTAAGTCCTAGCGGCTCCCAATCTTGGTTTTATGCCCTAGTTTACTTAGCTTCAATTGTTTTCTTTAGCTATTTTTATTCTTCTTTGATTGTTAACCCAGTAGATGTAGCACAGAACCTGAAAAAAATGGGTTCTAGTATTCCTGGTATTCGTCCTGGTAAAGCCACGAGTGAATACATTGAACGGGTGCTGAATCGACTGACTTTTCTGGGTGCAATTTTCTTAGGCTTAATTGCTATTATCCCCACAGCCTTAGAAAGGGCTTTAGGAGTACCAACCTTTAGAGGATTGGGAGCAACTTCCCTCTTAATCTTAGTGGGTGTGGCAATTGACACAGCAAAGCAGGTGCAAACCTATGTGATTTCTCAACGGTATGAAGGGATGGTGAAACAATAGTCACTATCAATTCCTGAATGTTACCGAAAACAACGGGTTGAAAGCCTCGCCCTTCCAGGGCAACTTTAAGCGTAAAATTAAGTAGTCGGGGTGAAACTCCTCTAGAATCGTGAAAACTCTGCTGAAATAGTGCAGCACTTTGATCTAGGAATTTTAGGGACATCGTGAGTCGAAAACACGTTAAACAGACAGTAAGTCTTAACAGGCTGAAAA
>JASJDS010000269.1 GCA_030065055.1 Calothrix sp. MO_192.B10 | reverse complement strand
TACCGTCCACCGCAGTGGCTTACCGTCCACCGCAGTGGCTTACCGTCCACCGCAGTGGCTTACCGTCCACCGCAGTGGCTTACCGTCCACCGCAGTGGCTTACCGTCCACCGCAGTGGCTTACCGTCCACCGCAATGGCTCAATGCGTGACTTTTGACTGACGCGAAGCGGTTGACTTTGGAGTAAATATGCATTTGTGCAAAAGGTAATAGGTTTTAATATCTAATCCTTTATTCTTGGTTCTGAAGCTTAGACTTTTCAAAATAAAGAGATTTAGCAGACGTATAAATTTTATTCCGAACTCTTTAATATTGCCTTTTATATATTTTATATTTTTTTAAATTTAGCCAATGACCAAAAGACTAAAAACAAGCATTTATGTCTGATTTATCAAGTAAAAAGCCTTGTTTTTTTAGGAGGTTGTGGATAAAAATTAAATTAGCGATTAAGCCAAACAAATAGCTTGATTGCAAGAGACGAATTCACTTACTGACAATACCTATTTAGGAGAAGTAAGAATGGCTAACATCAACATTTCCGAACTACGTCCATCTGGATTTGACTTATTTGAAGATTCCGAAAGCTTCCTCAATGACATGAGTGAAATGGATTCCATGTCTGTACATGGTGGTGCTGGCTATGGATTCTCTAAATATCTCCAGTATGGAATAGGCGGTTTTGCTATCAATAATATTGTATCTGTATACAGCAAATTCAGTCGTGTTGGCAAATACTATTAATTAGCAGGATATTAATTAGTTTTATTCTCTTGATTTTGAGAAATGAGCTAATCATTTTTGCCTATATCGAGTATTAGAATATGCAGGATTAAGCTAGATTTAGTTTAATTCTGCTTTCCTCAATATCTCAAGTTATTGCTTAATTATAAATGCATGGCTAGAATCATAATTTCTGATTTAAGTTATGGATTAATCCAGCGAAAAACATCAGAGATTCACTTTATGGAAGACATTAACTGTCACAACTTAATATTTGTATACGGTGGAAAAAATAATGATTTTGACTACTTGCTTAATTATTTAGCAGCAGGTCTAGCAATTTATAGTATTAAATCTGTCACTGATTTGTTTGATTAATATAAGTGTCATTTCAGTTATCAGTTAGCCTCCTGCACTCTTGTGCTGCGCTAACAGTGAGAAGTTGCGGTGGTGAGGCAGTACGGTCTTGGGGTCTCCCCAAGTGGAGTAACTGCCGAAAGGGTTCCCCGGCATAAGCAAACTTCGGTCTTCCCCATCGATAAATCTAGGGGCTTGATACCTATTACTATTTGGTCATGCAAATGAATATATAGTATCTGCATCTTGGAATATACAAATAATATCAAATAATCATTTTATGTAATGAGTTGAGTACCTGAGAATATGCCATTTTTGTTAAGTTCGCAAAATGTTTTTGAATACCTAATTAACCAAGGTATTTGCTCACCAGAAGATAAAGAACAGAGCCAGATTGAGCTAAAACCAGCAAAAAATTTTAACTTACTAATTACCTTGCCTAACAGTCATAAAATCCTGATTAAACAAGAACGTCATAATCAAGAGGGTAAGACGTATGGTGAATTTTTCAATGAATGGCGTGTGCATGATTTATGTCGCCAATTCCCAGATTTACAAAAGCTATTACCATATTTATCATCAGCATTAGATTTTAATCCTCAGCATTCTATTATTGTTTTTAATTATTTAAAAAACTATCAAGATTTATCAGAATTTTATGTCAAGAAAAGTAATTTTATTACTCAGATAGCAACATCATTAGGTACGACTTTAGCATCAATTCATAAGTTAACTTGGAATCATCAAGATTATCGAGAATTTTTACACAATTACCAGGGTGGATTAGCTGAGGAAATACCAAACTTAACTGCTGGTTTGGAGAGAATTACACCAGAAATTTTTAGTTGGGTTCCTGTGGATGGGTTGAAATTTTTTGCCCTTTATCAACGTTACGATAGTTTAGGCAAAGCGATCGCACAGTTAAATCATACATATAAAGCGTGCTGTTTAACCCATAATGACTTGAAACTTAATAACATTCTTCTATCTTTAGACTGGCAACAACCTAATGACAGTATAGTAAGAATTATAGACTGGGAAAACTCAAATTGGGGCGATCCAGCCAGCGACTTAGGGACATTAATTGGTAGCTATCTACAGATTTGGTTGGACAGCATGATTACCAGTAAAACCATTGCTCTAGAAGAATCTTTACGCCTTGCTACCACACCATTAGAAGCACTTCAACCATCAATTGCAAGTTTAGCGATCGCTTATTTAAATCACTTCCCAGAAATCCTAGAAACTAGCCCTGAATTTCTATTACGAGTTGTACAATTTGCCGGTTTAGCTTTAATTGAAACAATTCAAGCTAAACTACAACACCAAAAATCCTTTGGTAATTCAGGTATTTGTATGCTTCAAGTTGCCAAAACTTTATTATGTCGTCCAGAACAATCAATCCCCACAGTTTTTGGAATGCCTGCTTTAGAAATCACCCACCGAGCAGTTAGGAGTGAAAGAGTGAAAGAGTGAAAGAGTGAAGGAGTAGGGGCGGGGTTTCCCCGCCCGGAGTGAAGGAGTAGGGAACATCCACAAACTTTCGGTATATAGAATGATATTACCCACGCCGTGCCCATGAAGAGTGAAAGAGTGAAGGAGTAGGGGCGGGGTTTCCCCGCCCTGGTAACTGAAGTCACTTCTAATTTATTAATTTAAAAGAAGAAAATGCAACAATTAGATAAGCTCGAAAACAAGACCTTAGACTCTGGTGCGGAAACAATACTTGCAGCTTTGCAAGACATATCTACTAAGGTAACAATTCAATCGAATTTCTCTATTAGCCACCCAGATTACAAACCTCTAGAAGTTTCACCTGAGGTAGCTGAACGCTTGCAACAATTACCTAAAAATATTCAAGATAATTATTTAAATTCCCTACTATGTGGCTTTCTTTACGGTATCTACTACAATGGTGCCCTCAAATCAACTCTTGCTCCAAATGCAGATACAGTTGATGGTCAAAGACTACAAAATTTAGAGAATAATACCTTTTTAGGTGTTGATTTAGGATTTTACGATAGATTACATACTAGTAATCATGGTGAAGGTTTTTTCGATCCTGATTGGCAAATAATTAAACAGGAAAATGATGGTAGTTTAGCAGTAAAAAAAGGCAATTTAACTTTACATATAGAACGAGAGCGTCATCTGCAAACGGGACAAACTGATGCTCAAGTGGGTGATATGGTAGCAATTCGTATGCCCCGGAATTTAGTCCAAAATGGATTCTACATGGCAATTGGTAACGCTGGCCGTCATAGTAATAATAATTCTCATAATTCCCATGCACATGAAATATTAGTGCGGGTTTATTTTAATTTAAATCCTGAAGGTGCTGTGAAAGTCATGGAGAGTCTCACCACACAATTAAATACTATTTCTCTCCCTTTCAGTTTCAAAGCATTGTATAACCCTGGAGATTATGGACGTTATGATGCCGCAGTCTTGTATTTTGAAAAATCTAGCTACACAGCAATAGAACCAGTACTAAAGTCCATTTATACAAAACATAAATCTCATTTTGGGGCAGAAGTACCCCTATTTACAAAAATAGTAGCACCAGGACTAGCGATCGCAGAAGAACCAGATCGGAAATTTTCCACCGAAGAAAGTTTTGGTTTGAACCGTTGCCATCTCGTGGCGAATGGCTGTTTAGCAGCTTGGCGACAAGGAAATCAATCTTCTGAAACACGGTTAAAATCAATACTGCAACAATTTGATTTAGCGGGTTTAGAATGGCAACGTCCCTACCTCAATGCCCATTCTGAGGATATTTACCGAGTGAGTTATGAGTTATGAATTATGAGTTTTCATATCCTTACTCCATCACTCTCTCACTCCTTCCCTCTTTCACTCCTTCCCTCTTTCACTCCCTCACTCCATCACTCCCTCACTCTTACTATGCAACTGCATCAAACGTTGTTTAAGACGCTCAGGTTCTCCCCTATCTAAGAGAGAGCCTTTTTCCAATAAAAAAGCACCATCACAGTAATTTAACTCATCCAGGCGGTGAGTTACCCACAAAGCAGTAATCCCCCGACTTTTGACCAAACGGCGGACACTCTTCACCAATTCCATTTGACTATCTGGATCGAGTAAAGCCGTGGGTTCATCTAATAATAGAATCTCACATTGGCGGGCTAGGGCACCAGCGATCGCTACCCGTTGTTTTTGTCCCCCACTCAAGGCATAAATCGGCCGCCTCTGTAAAGCAAGTAAATTTACCGCTCCCAACGCCTCTTCTACCCTGGCTCTTACCATAGCTATGGGTAATTTTTCCTCTACCAGTCCAAAAGCTACGTCTGCACCCACCGTGGGCATGACTAATTGATGGTCTGGATTTTGGAAGACAAAGCCAACGGGATGTAAAACCTGAATATCGCCAGACTGAGGAGCTAATAAACCTGCCAGTAGTCTGAGTAAGGTTGATTTACCACTGCCATTCGTACCCAAGAGCATCCAAAATTCGCCCTTGGGTACTTCCAGAGAACATGACTTAATTACCGGCTCTCCGTTAGCCCAGCTGAAATTTAAATCCTGTACTTCAATGCCTAGTTCCGCCATATGTGTATTCCCAGTGCTTACTCTGTAATTAGGGCGGCAAAACCAGGTGGTTTACCTCCTGCCGCTGCTGCACCATCTTTTTGAGAAACTTGCACCGCAGAAATCTCTGTGGGACGAACAGCTACTTTTTTCTCTGTCTTGCCTTCACACTCTAATTCCATCACTGCTGGTTGCCCAGAGCGCATGGCAGTCAAAATCTCCTGATAAAGAGCTTCCGCACCTTCAGCCTCTTTACGTTGTACAGATACAGGAAACGCTGTATTTCTGATACTTAAGTCAATGGTGAACATTTAATCGTTTAATCTAATGTAACTTTAGGATTCATTTTAACTATAACGCCGTAAATTCCCCACTTACCCGTTAGGGGAGTGTTAATACTTTCAAGCAGTTTCCTGTTTGAGTATCCCATAGTAAAACCATGTGGTCATCGCTGGCACTAATCAAGGTATGATTATCTTGGGCAAATATAACCGACCATACCTCAGTTTAATTTCTCTGTAGGGATTGGTAGCCATTGGGAAGTGATCGCACGAAGTGCCCACCGGAGGCTTTACGCACCTTAGACGCTCGATTAAACTGACAACGTGTGGAGCAAGGAATGAGGATCAATATTTGGCTACTTGTATTACTTTACGTAGCTTATTCAGTTATTAGTCTGTTGTTGTTCTTCTTCACTTCCGGTGGCTGGATTGGGTTTCTGTATTTTGTGGTGGGACCATTTGTGTATGGATTTGGTCTTTTGCTGCTATGTATGGGCGGAATTCACCGAAGCTTTTTAAGCAAGATAACTTCCGTGAGAGTCAGAGGCACGTTAGTCAAAGCTCTGTTACTGAGCCAGTCTTGTGCGCTGCTCCTCAATCGAGGAGATTGTGGGGATTATCCTTGCCAATATCTTTTTCTGGGTAAGCTTTTGGGAGATAGGCATTTTTACAATCCATTTTTGGATGTTCTGGGTGTATTTTTCCTTTGCGTTTATCTAATCTTGTTAGCTGCCTTTTGGCTGCTAACTCTTGCTGATTAAATAAGACACATCACTCCTTGACTTCCAGCTGATAAACCCTCATTGACGGGTGTTCCGGCATCATCCGCTCTTTTGTACCCCTGAGGCAGTGGTATTGATCTATCACAGAGTGCGGTAGAGAAAAATAGGCTCATCCCGTTTCAGAAGCTTCTTAACTTCCTGCTCTAACCTTGGGTCTGGGCGTGAGCTGTCATACCAAACAAGATGAGATTTACCAAAGTATTGGGCTGCCATAAGACTAGCAAAGAACCATTCCATTAATGATTGGATTTGGTCTGGCTCAATGCTGGGTTGCCCGTAGCTAGAGATGGTCGGCTTGGTGGGTTTGGGTTTGATTCATATTCAGTAATTTCATGGCACTGGTAAATGTAATTCTTACCAGTATTCCCAGATTGACCTTGAAAGCATCGCCTACGGTAGTTGAGGAGCAATATCAATTTTCCGAATCGTCCCCTTGTGGGGAAAAGGTGGTCTAAGACTGGAGCCATTGCATTCACTGTGGTATTTGGCGCATTTAATTGTTTCCGTCCCCGTGTAGGGGAATTGGTTTGTCAAGTAGGGTTTGAGCAGCATCGAGTTCGTATGTTGAAGATTCGTTTCCGTCCCCGTGTAGGGTAATTGGTTCGGAAAGGTAACGAAGTCTTAGCTCACGCGATCATTGGTAGTGTTTCCATCCCCGTGTAGGGGAATTATTTTGTAAAGAGTTCACTTCTGGAACCCTTACACAGAGGGGGTTTGAGATACCCCAATCGACACCAGTCTAAAAATCAGGAAAAATTTGACAAAAAACTGCTCTTTGAAGATGGGCAGGCGGGCGATGTCTGAGGACAAGCCGCTCCGCGTCTACGCACTCCAAGAGAACCTATATATTTGGTAATAATGACAGTTGCACTATTGCATTAAAGCAGCGATCGCTACCTCGTTCGTTTCAATCCCTAATAGGGAGTAATTGGCGGCATTACCTTTGATGGTGACAGTTTACTCACAAGTTTCTCAAAAATTGGTTGTACTTTAAAAGCAAGTAAATCTATCTGTAACTTCTATAACTTCCTTTTTCACGAGTTCTGATGTACGCAGTTCATAATTGCTACTTATGATCAAATTTGTTCTTTGGAGTATCTGCACACTTGCCTGGTTTTTTGTGTTCCCTTTATTCTGGTTTTTGACGGGACACACCGTCTTTATCTGGATGTTGGGACAATCTAAATGGATAAGTCAAATTGGACTCTGGCTTACCCGCATCGGAGTCTTACTAGTTGCCAAAATATCTACAGAATCAGCGATTGCCCTAGCGATGATGACACTACTTCCAATTATTGTGAGTGGGTATCTTTGCAAACATTATGGCGCTAAAGCTCTAATACCCTTTGCTGCGCTGACTATAATGCTAGTACCCATAGGTCTGGTCTACGGGCGCATTGACAAGCAGGGAACCATTAACGAAAACCTCTACAGTGCAGTCCAAAGGGGGGATTTACGCCAGTGCCGTGGGCTGCTTCTCATTCTTGTTAGAAGATATCACCAATATGGCTTTTTCACTGATGGTAAAGACCTAATTCGGACTGGAGTCGATCCCAATATCCAAGATAGTCGTGGAATGACCCCCCTGATGGCTGTAGTAGACAATCCATTATATGTGCAACAGTTGGTTCAATCTGGTGCTGATATAAATATTACGAACAATGAAGGTAAAACAGCTTTAGACCTTGCAACAAGTTACCCTGAAACTCAGCAAATTTTGAAACAAATATGCAAGAGCTAACTGTAAAATTTTGGGACGAACGCTCAGAAAGAATACCAAGAAATGCATGGGCTGAAAACTGAGGTTCGGGAAGATTATTAGGGGGGAGTAGATGGACACAAGGTCTTGATACCTGGATCTCCTCTCCGAAGCGTGCTAAAAAACCTCCCAATTGAGCTATCTTACGCATATTGCCCCAGCTTAAATTTAATGCTTCTTACAGAGTAGAGAACCTATGCCTAAAGAGATAGTCATTGAATTAATCAAGATTATTCCATCGATTTTGTGGGTCATATTTCTTTTGATTCTTTTATTTGTGTTTTTTGAACCTATTAAAAAGGTTTTGATACCACAATTAACAGAGTTAAAGGTATTTGGTATAGAGGCAAAGTTTATTAAACAGGAATTAGCAAAGGCAGCTATTAAAAATCCAGAAGTTAAAGAAGAAGCACTTAATCAAGTTACACGTAGATCACAACGAATAGCGTCAATAATTCAAGGTGCAAGATTACTTCTGGTGAATGATATACCTGAGGAAATGACCCATGTTAAAAGAATATTGCATTCGCTTGGAGTTTTTGTAGACGTTGCGCGTACTACACAATCAGCACTTAATATGCTCGCTAACACTGATTATGACGTGATTCTTTCTGATATGAGTCGTGATGGGATACCCGATGAAGGATTGCGATTTCTCAATGAGAGTATTAAGCGCCGTATTTCTCGCCCCACAATCTTTACTGTTGGTATTTTTGATCCTTCAAAGGGTGTGCCACCTTACGCCTTCGGTATTACAAATCGTGTCGATGAAATGCTTAATCTCATTTTTGACGTTCTTGAGAGAACAAAAGGTTAGTAAGTAATATTTCAATGCGCTTTTTCTAAGCTTTACGTTGTTTATACGGTTAGGTGCAAGATATGAGAGAACCAATATAATTCCTGCTCCCTCCCTAACAAGTTCAAAAATCCGTGACTTTCCTTCTGCTGGACTTAATCTGTCCGCGCTTGCTTTTGTGGTCAAGGCGTTTTGATAGTGAGCTACGAGTCGGTTTTGTGGGGAAAGCGTTTTTTCTTCAGTACAATTGCACTTTTAATAAGTTCTTGAAGTCGTTTCAAAGCCTCTGAACGGTTCTGCTCTTGGCTTCGGTGTTCTTGGGCTTTGATAACAACAACTCCTTTAGTAGTGATGCGTTGGTCATTCAAATTCATTCATTCGTTCTTTATACCAATCGGGTAATGACGAAGCCCCAATATCGAAGCGCAAGTGGATAGCAGTGGAAACCTTGTTGACGTTTTGACCTCCTGCTCCTTGGGAACGAATCGCATTAATTTCAATATCACTTTCTGGGATAATGACTTTGTTAGAAATTTGTAGCATTAATCAGTATCTTAGTCTTCACTGTTGTCCAAATCGACCTCAAAAGTTTGTCCTTCCACCGTTAC
>JASJDS010000098.1 GCA_030065055.1 Calothrix sp. MO_192.B10 | reverse complement strand
AGTAGTCCACCACATTAGTTCTGAGGGGTAGAGGAAGAAACCGCAGAGGCGCAGAGAGCGCAGAGTCAGAGGAGGAGAGGAGAAGTCTAGAAGTTGGTTTGCCCATCAAAATTAATGTGGTCGAGTACTAGTACTCTGGCAAGGCAACTTTGCTGGGTGAAGGAATTATAGCGGTAGCCATTTTGATTAGGACATTGAAATGCGTATAAGCAAGTGAAAAATATTAGAGTTTACGTCCTAACTTCCCTGGCTACAGCTATAACCGCAAAGGCGCAAAGAGCGCAAAGTTAGAGAAGGAGAGAATAAGTATAGAACTTGGTTTACTCTGCAAAGTTAACTTGCCAGAGTACTAGTGGTTCATCGCATTAATTTTGACAACTGATAACTGTTAGCGCAGCTCCTCCGTTAGCGCAGCTCTCCCAGAGGGAGCAGGAGGCTAACTGATAACTGAAATGACGAGTCGCGGGTGTGAGCAATCCCCCACTTCTTGGAGGATGCTGCTGGCGAATAATAGGTATGAACCCTAATCCACCATCGGTATCCTTGGAGAAGTCGGGGATCTGTGAAACCTCAGGACATGATATCAATAGTAATCGTAGTATTGGTAACCGTCGTCACCTCTTTCTAACCTCCAAATTTGTCTGTTTACTCCCCAAATCCTACGTGTATAAGGATTTAGTCTGTAATAGTGTCTCTGACACCATCTCCTAGAACCGCCACTACGCCGGCAGATACGATATCTATAACTCCTTCCTCTTTCCCAACGTCGCGCCAAGCGTCGATAATAAGCCCTTTGTCGGTACAAGCGTCCCAAAGATATTCGCCGTCCGCGTCTACCATATTGTGCAATTGTATACTCTACAGTGGCTTTGCTAGTATCGTTTTGCTTCAGGATATTTTCTTCTGCTTTTACTTGCGTGGCGCTAGTTAGCACACTAACTAATACTGCCATACCAACAGCTGACAATTGCATTAAGCCTTTCCGTAGCAACATAACTACCTCCTTTGAGTTGGACTAAAGGTAGCGAAGGTGTTAAAAAGTCGATGAAATGACGATCAATTTTCTGCTTTTCACTAATTCCTGATACAGGAGAATTGATTTGTTTTCTGTGAGCCGCCATCCCATAAATAGCAATTTTTTTGCCAAACTTTGGTCTAGCTTAATCAGCTGTACAATTCTCAATTACAATAAAGCGAATGGTACGATTGATAAAATCGATAGAATCCAGCAGTTGTAAATCTGGGGTTGAGAAAAATCGGGTTTCTGATTGCTTGAATACCGCAAATCTTTTTTCACTTCACAGGGGCTGATTTTTGTTCGCTAATTTAATCCCAATGATTGTAATAGTAAATTTTAATTGACGGTTGTCTTTACCTTATTTTAGCGATCGCTCATACCATTTTGGATTTAGAAATAGCTACTGCATATGCTTTTCAACTTTCCATCTCTCTCAATCATTTTTACCAACGGATGCTTTCTGTTTCAAATTGGTAAAATTTATAATTTGAGATTTAAGGTACAACACAACCTATTTATATTATCTTTCAAAAAAAGGAAAAATATATAAAATTTTATAAAATTTTACCTATGAAACTATACACACATGCCCATAAAAGTACATTCCCAAACTAGACGAGGTTGAGCATAACAGAGTAAGGACTTACGAGCTTGTTCTAGTTGTTGAATAATACTTGGTTGACAACCTTGTTGCCAGTAAGACTGTTGCAAATAGTCAACTAACCACAGTTGAGCTTCTGTATCTAAAGCTTTATCAATTTGTTTTGCTATTTCCAGAGCTTGAAGATAACTTTGTGGCTTTTTTGTCACCTCTGTTAATAGTTCATGAGGTATATTTTGTAACTGTTGGTAAGCTGCGATCGCTTGCCCAGGACTACCACCGGCAATATTTAAGATGGTGGGATTTTGTAAAATAGCTGCATTTCCTGTTTGTTTTAATACCTGCTCCATAGCTGTTGGTTCCAGGCGATAAAAAGGAATTTTCTGACACCGGGATACTAAGGTTGGCAAAATGGAATCTGGAGAAATGGCGATTAAAATCAGTGTTGCTTGTCCTGGTTCCTCTAAGGTTTTCAGCAAGGCATTGGCAGCACCCTCCGCCATTTTTTCCGTATCTGACAACACCACTACCTGTCTTGGTGCTTCCAAGGGTGGACGGCTGAGAAACTGAGTAATTTCCCGAATTTGTTCTAATCGAATTACGGGTGGTGCTTTGCGTTTTAATCCCTTTTCTGCCGCTTCTGCAATAGTCAGGCGTTGTCCCTGGTGTTGATATGTGGGTTCTACCCATAATAAATCGGGATGATTGTTAATAATTTGACGATGTTTGGATTCAGTAAATAATAATTCTATCAAGCATTTTGCCGCTAAACTCCTGCCTATTCCCGGTGATCCCACAAATAAATAAGCTGGAGCTACGCGGTTTTTTATCACTGCTTGGGTCAGTAATTCCACTGCCTGGGTTTGTCCTACCAGTGGTGCAAATGGATTCATAAACTCCCCAAATCTACACCACTTGATAGATAAAGCTGAAACTTGCCCAATTATTCACATTCAAACTATAAAAGTCAGTTGTGGGATTGGTCTTACTTGGCTCAACACTAGCATTATGCAAATCTTGCAACAAAGCATGTGCAACTTCCACCGGATTTAGCAAGGGAGCAATGCGCTGTTGAATAGAACCATGATGTTTAGCTGCTTGTTGCTCCAAGGTATTGGTAAAGGGCGAGGTGCTACAAATGAGTTGGGTTTCTCCAAAAAAAGCAGGTCCTGGGATTACCCATTGAAAACCGGTTTTGGGCAAGGGTAAAATTACGGTTTTGCCAGGAGCAATAATTGTACTTTTGAGGAAAGGTTTATTCTCAGTGCTGCCATCACTGCCTGAGTTTTGCCACGGGTACAAAGCATAAGCATTCATGGAGGTATCTAAACCCAATAGCATGATGTATAATGGGCGATCGCTCGTATTTTGGATGCGATATTGGATGCGGCTACCAATGGGAATCACGGGCAATTTACCACTGTCAGCACTAACTATTCTCTTGTTTGGGGATAGGGTGGAGATTGTGCGTAGGGTTTGCTGTTGGGTAATTATTCGTGGGACAATGCCGCTAACTATTTCCAGATTTACCTTCACCCCTAGGCGGGAAGAACCAGCATTTTCTGTCAATCGCCATAATTTTGCCCCCTGCATAGTTTGTATTTTGGGTGCTAACCGCTGCACGGCTAATTTGACAACCTCACCAACTTCTCCTACGGTATTGGGGATTAAATTGCTGGCAAGGGAAAATAAACCATAGCGACTGGGGGAAGTCATCATTGAACCATTCGATTCAGGGGTTTTTGTGATGGGTAACTTGCCAAATACGCAATCTGCTGGTTGTTCGCCAGCAATTACCGCTGCAACATTGCTCAAGGCAGAAAAAGCACTAGTGGCATCTACCCGTTCAATTCTTTCTAATTTAGTCCCCAATGCCATAGTCAAGCCAATATTGCGGGGTATGACTCGAACTGCTTCCTGAATCAGTTGCCCAACTTCAGGGATAAATGAGCTACCCTCCCGAATAACTTGAGCCTTTGCTGTCAATCCAGTGCGCGATCGCAATACTAACTTAGTTTTGTCCTCTTCTTCCCCCAAAACAGAGAATTGAGAATTGACATCATAGTATGGTAGCACGTGAGCTGGCAGTCCCCCTAACCACAGATTAACTGTTTTCCCATCCTCTTCCACATTCTGTACTACTCCCTCTGCACCAACGCTGAGGGGTGGTAGGAAATTATCGGCGATTTGCTGTTGATTTGTCTTTCCACTCAATACACTAGGTTGCTGGTAACTCCCCAGTTTATACATGGAGTTAGCTACCTGGGCAAGACTGATTTGAATGGTGGTTGCGGGCACTGTTTCCCAGAGATACTGGCTCAAGGTATAGGTCAATAAACCCGCACTACAATCAGAAAATAGTAACTCCCTGGCTACTTGTTCGGTTTCAGAGGTGGGTAGTAACACCGTTGCTGGTAAATTTGTACCCAATAAATTTTTTGCTACCAGTTGATTCCGTAAATTTTCTTGTAATTCCCTTTCCCCATCCGCCACACTGGCTTGAGCAGGGGGTTGACAAGCACGGATTTGCCATCCTGAAGGTAATATTATATCAGGAGTGTAATAACTACTATCCAATACCGCAGTCACCCGATTAGTTGCCAGCGATCGCAATAATAGTTGTAGTGTATCTTCTAATAAATAATCTTCTTCCTTACCCGTACTAGACGGAGTTACCAAAGCATTATTGAATCTTGGTAGGGATATCTCAGATTCAAGGCGACAACCGTAACCACTAAAGTGGAAAACCACCACATCCCCTGGTTTTGCTTGCTTAACCAGATGTTCTTGAAAAGCATCTTCAATAAATTCCCGGGAAGCTTGTTCGTCAGTCAAAGTCAGCACCTGAGAACTAAGGAAACCGAAGCGGTGAATCAACAGTTCCCTTTGTAGTTCTACATCCGTCACGCAGCCAGCAAGTGAGGGATTTTGAGAATACTCATTAATCCCTATTAACAAGGCAAATTTACGCGGACTGGGTTGTGCCAAAGCTTGGTAATAGTGGTTCCCTAAAGAGAACCACTCCACTTGAGACAACCCCATTGCCGCGACAAGGGGTCCAAACCGTTGCAAAAAAGTCCGCCGCTTCATAATTAGGTTTCAGCCCTTAGCCAATCAGTTATAGCAATCCTAAGTTATTCCTGAATCAGAGTATCACAAACATTCAACATAAATATAGTTAAATATCATTAAATATAGTCAAATATATCAATCAATCTTATTTGATTACATGAGATAATATTACTATGAATTCAATCGAATACATGAGGCATGTTGAAAGACATATAGTGAAATATTCTAGTACAGCTCGGCGGAAATAAAGCAACCATTTATAAAACGTCAAAGCAAGATTTCACAATACTTTTGACTTTTGACTTTTGACTTTTGACTTCCGCGTAGCGGTACTAGTCCTATGTGGAAACAGATAGATCACTTATGTTTTCTCTCGAAAAATTTCTACAACTATGCTAATTACTTAGTTCGTCAATCATTCATAGCCTTTGAGCAAAAATATCTCAGCTTCAATCAAGTTTATCATCTAGTAAAACAGCAACCAGATTATCAAGCATTACCAAGAAAATTAAAGGGAACTCGTCAGCCAACAAGTTCTGAAGGTTTGATCACAAAACTGTAAGTCTTTTTTTGAGGCGAATCAAGCTTATCAATCAACTGCAAAATATCATAATCAAGTATATACTTACCTACATCAAGCTTCGAGATGGATAATCGACTATCTAGATGAACGCTTAATTGGTAAATTGATTATTGGCAAAAATCCCTTGTGGAAACAAGAGGTAAATAACGGGAAAAAGAATAATCAATCTTTTACTTACATCCATCATGCTCGGTTTGTAGAAATGTTAGTTTACAAAGGGGCAATGAAGGGAATCACGTTAATTTTATCTGAAGAAAATTATACCTCAAAAGCTAGTTTTCTATCCGGTGATCCCATTCCTAATTATGGAGGTGAAGGTGCTAAACAAGTAAAGTTTAGTGGCTACCGAGAAACCAGAGGAAGGTTCTTTCGTAGATATGGTGCTAAATGTTTAATTACAGTTGATAACTTTGGTTTAAAATCAAGGGTTACAGGTGCTTATAGTCTAAATTTCATCAATCTTGCCTAAAATGTAGAAAATAATGGTTGTAAATCAATTTCAGCAAGGGTTCCAAGCTTATTTTCTGACTAATTTAGCACGCTAAGTACCCAAGAACCGTTTATAAGAAAACAGGCTGAAAACCCTTGAGTCTGAGTCTCGTAGCTTGGCGAAGAGATTCAGGCGTACTTCAGGCAAGGGATGAAAGCCGTTAGAGGCGTAAACGCCTCAGTCAATTTGCAGTAAAATTGGATCTAACAGGAACGGTAATCAACCTGTATAAAAACCCAACTGCCTAATGGCAATCTGTACCTTGACAATTGAAGATACGGGGTTCTATTTCATAGTTCTAGCTCTTTTCCAGAAATAGGTAAAATCTTTATGGAGACTAGACGACACAGAATTTAACTCAAACAAATTTTGGAGCAATCCAACTACCGAGGGGCACTCGGAAAGTCAACGCTTGAGGAGCCAGTGCGTTGGGCGGCTTTGCCGACTTGAAGCAACTGGCGTGAGAGAACCACCTCTGGGCTAGATACCGCAAGGGGTCTAGTTTAAGTGGACTCGTTGAATCAAGAATCTCCTCGCCTTTAGGCAGGAGAGTGTCAAGTTTCCAATTGGTATCATTTGGCAGCTTAATCTGAAGTTTCCCCGGAACAAATGTACTATAGGGCATTATAGGTCTTGTCACTCTGGTGAGAAAAAAATAAATGTAGGTTGGGTTGAACTAACAACTTGCACCAACTCCGATAACATGAGGCGGAGCCTCCTTTTCCCTAGTTACCAGGCTCAAAGTGCAATCAAATAGGGGCATGAGGCTTAAAAACCTTGCATCTATAATTTTTTCTGGTAAAAAAAATAGAAAAAATGGGGATAAAACTGTTGCCTGTTCCCCATTAAGAGTTCGGATTTTATTTGTGGGAGTATGCCAACACCCTAAGCTGTGACTTGGGTTCGCATTGCCCGTGCCAATTCCGCCGCTACTTCGGGGCGAGAGAATTCTGGTGGGGGTAATTCTCCCCGACGCAACATTTCCCTCACTTTTGTTCCAGACAAATGGACTCGCTCTTCTTTAGTACTAGGACTGGTTTTGCTAGTTGCCATTTGTTTAGTCCGAGTACAGTAGAAAGCGTGTTCAAACTTCATGGGTACAATACCCAATTCTTCTGGTTTAAACTCGTCAAAAATATACTGGGCATCGTAAGTACCGTAGTAGTCACCTACCCCAGCATGATCCCGTCCTACAATAAAGTGGGTACAGCCATAATTTTTCCTGACTAGAGCATGGAAAATTGCTTCTCTCGGTCCTGCGTAACGCATGGCGGAGGGATTAATGGCTAAAATCACCCGATTGGGAGGATAATAGTTTTCTAACAAGATTTCATAGCAGCGCATCCGCACATCAGCAGGAATATCATCTGATTTGGTTGCTCCCACCAATGGATGTAAAAATAAACCATCCACGGTTTCTAGGGCACACTTTTGAATGTATTCATGGGCACGGTGAATGGGGTTGCGAGTCTGGAAACCAACTACAGTATTCCATCCCTTTTCTTGAAACATTAACCGTGAGGCTGCGGGATCGATTTGGTAGGAGGGGAACAGGGGATGGGGATCCCGTTCTAATAACCACACATCACCAGCTAAGTTAATCTCCCCTTGGTTGTAAACTACCTTCACACCAGGATGCTTGTCTTCCTCGGTGCGGTAGACGTTGATTGCCTCCCGGCGTTTATCGTAGCTATATTTTTGTGTTAAATGCAAAACACCAATATACCTCCCTGTGGTGTCATCTAGACGCACTAGATTACCTTCCTGGAGGGAATCAGCCTGTTCTTGAGAGACTGAAAGTGTTACGGGAATTGCCCACGCTACACCATTAGCTAGCCGCATATCCGATACTACGCGATCGTAATCCTCTTTATTCATAAAACCAGTCAGAGGACTAAAACCACCGATCGCAATCATATGTAAATCGGAAACGGCTCGCTCGTCAAGTTGCACTCGTGGCAAAAAGTCTGCCTTAGACAGAAACTCTTCTTTTTGTTCGGGTGTGGCAATGCGATTTACCAAATGCCCACCGTGGGGAGCAATGCCTTGTATGTTGTTACTCAAGCTAATTCCTTCTCTGGGTTCAGTTACAATTTATTAAGTATTTATTAAATTAGCAAAATCTAGGTACGCACGGCAAAAAATTATGGTACAGAGGAGTGTGGGAGTGAAAGAGGGAGTGAGGGAGTTCGGAGTTCGGAGTTCGGAGTTCGGAGTTCGAGTAGGGGCGGGGTTTCCCCGCCCGGAGGGAACGAGGGAAGGAGGGAAGACTAACAACCAACAACTAACAACCAACAACTAACAACCAACAACCAACAACCAACAACTAACAACCAACAACCAACAACCAACAACTATCAACTAACAACTAACAACTAACAACCAACAACCAACAACCAACAACTAACAACCATCACCCATCACCTCAATAATCCCCCCACCTAACACCTTCTCCCCTTCATACCAAACTGCTGCTTGTCCAGGGGTAACACTAAACTGCGGTTCGTCAAACACCACCCGCACCCGAAAATTTCCCAAGGGAACTATGGTTACCGGAATTGGCGCAGAACGATAACGAATTTGTACTTCTGCCCGAATTGGACTGGATGGTTCAGCAATGGAAACCCAATTAACCCTTTCCACTATACATTCTGGTTGGGTAGCTTTGGTGCGATCGCCTACTATAACACGATTATTTACCGCATCTAAACCAATCACATACAGGGGTGCAGGAGCGGCAATTCCCAGACCTTTACGCTGCCCAATGGTGTAATGATGCACACCATCATGTTGACCCAAAACCTTACCCTCTGTGTCCACAATATCCCCTTGCTTGGGGGCTAAATATTTATCTAAAAATGCCCGCATGGAACCATTGCTTTCCACCAAACACAGGTCTTGACTTTCTGGTTTGTCTGCGGTTTTTAACCCATACTCGCCAGCCAAACGGCGGGTTTCGCTCTTTTGCAATTCTCCCAGTGGAAATACTGATGCTCTCAGTAAATCTTGGGACAAATCATAAAGAAAATAAGATTGGTCTTTATTGCGATCGCAAGCCCTTAATAATTCGTAACGTCCAGTTTCTGGGTTATGGCGAATTCGTGCGTAGTGGCCGGTGGCGATTTTATCACTGCCCAATTTTTCTTGGGCATACTTGACCATTGGACCGAATTTCACCGTTTTATTGCACTGGGAACAAGGCAAAGGAGTCACCCCTGCACTATACCCACTAACCAAATAGTCAACGATTTGAGTTTGAAATACTTCCCGAATATCAACGACGTGGTGGGGTATACCCAATTGTTCGCAAATGTAAGCAGCATCAACCATGCCCTCAGAGCAACACTGTCCTTTACCCTTCATCAGCCAAAGGGTAAGACCAATTACTTCATAGCCCTGACGGTGCAAAATAGCAGCGGCGGTGGAACTATCAACACCACCGGAAAGTCCAACTACGACCTTTGTCATCTCTCGTATATATTGCTTGGTTGATATTTCTAAGCTAACACTGTGTAGATGGTACAAATGTCAACCTATTTTGGATTGTACGCTAATCCCCAATTTCTTGGTTGATTTTACTGACTTGTATAACTAAAATTTAAAGACAGAAGTTGTTATGTTCCAAAAATCATTAAATAAACTTATAGTACCTAGCTATTATAATCAACCATTATTATTTGGTCTGCCCCTGTTTTTAAGTATTTCCACAGGTATTTCCACCCCAGCTGCTGCACAAATGTATCAAAGGGTGATTAATTTCCCCAGTTCACAATTTAACAATAGGGTTTATCAGTCCTCTGGATATAACCAGGGTTACGTCGAATTTAGTACCACCCCATCGAATCGGTACATACAGAATTTCCATCGCTATGTGGTTTATGTGGACAGCAACAATTTTCAAACACTGCAACAGGTGCTTCAGGTAGAACCTACAGCCTATGTCCGTCAATTCCAAAGGAGATATATGATCCAAGCAGGGGTATTTCGCGAACCTGCCAACGCCCGCAGAAGAGTTAGGCAATTAGCGGCTTATGGAGTGAATAATACCCGTATCTTCAGTCCGAGCCAAAGGCGGGAAATACCTAATAATGATGCTATTGGTGGTATAGAAGAAACACAGTCTAGGTACTACTATGTGGCAATCCCCAGTAGTCCTCAAGAGGCAATGCAAGTAGCGGCTCGCATTCAGCAAGATACTGGATTTTATCGGGGAATTACGGCCAGAAGTAACGGAAGAGGACATTATGTAGCGGTTGGGCCCTTTGCTCGGCGTGCGGATGCTGACAAGTGGAATGATTATTTACATAATATGGGTTTTGGTAACACCAGAATTCATTATGGTAGGTAATCCATTTTGGATTTTGGATTTTAGATTTTAGATTGTGAAAGAACTACTGGATAAGCTTTGCAAGCTTCCATCTTTGGCAATCATTTTTAGTCAGAAAAAAATGGGACAGATGGGTGGATGGGTAGGGGCACGGCATCAGAGTGATAGTTTTATACGCTAAAAGATTGTGGATGCCGTGCCCTTACGATTGAATGCAGCAAACCTATGAACAGTAAACTTATTACTTAGGGTCTGCTGAATAACTGTAAAATCCTTGTGTTGTAAGCCTTTAAACCAAATTTTTGGTCAACAAGTGCAAGGAAACGGGGGTACAAGACTTAAAAACCTTGCACCTGCAAACTTTTTAGCCACAAAAAATCATTCACAATCTGGGTAAAACCCTTACCCTTTACCCCTTCCCCCTTCCCCAGCCCTATCCAAAGACTTTTTGCTGCAAGCCCTACTTATTACTTATTACTTGCGCGTAGCGCTATAAAACCCATGCAACATAGGCAAGAACTGATTTCCCGCGTTGTAGTTACAGCTCAACAGATGCGTGACATTGAAGGACGTATCTTCTCAGGGGGGATGCCTGTAGCGGCTTTAATGGAAAAGGTGGCGGGTTTAATTACCCGTCGGATTATCCAAGATATCTCTGACTCTAATCATATTGGCATTCTTGTCGGTCCCGGTCATAATGGGGGAGATGCTTTAGTTGTTGTCCGAGAGTTACATTTTCGTGGCTATGATGTGGGGATTTATTCTCCTTTTACTAAACACAAGGAGTTAACAGCACAGCACTTACAATATGCCCAGAGTTTAGGCATACCTTGTTATGCTGAGATTGAGCAGTTATCTAATTGCGATTTATTAATAGACGGCTTATTTGGATTTGGGCTAGAAAGAGAGATTAAAGAACCCATCGCTAGTGCGATCGCTCAAATTAATCAATGGTATATACCTATTATTAGTATAGATATCCCTTCTGGTTTGCATACGGATACAGGGGAAGTGTTAGGAATTGCCATTCGCGCCACCAGTACCCTATGTTTGGGTTTATGGAAATTGGGTTTATTGCAAGACCAAGCTCTAGATTACATAGGTAAAGCGGAGTTAATTGATTTTGATATTCCCTGGGTGGATATTCAAGCAGTGTTAGGAAAAATACCCAAAATTCAACGCATCACCGCCACAAAAGCCTTATCTGTAATTGGTACTAAAGGTATACAACAAAAACATCCCGGCTCTACCATTCTCCCCCGTCCACTCATCACCCATAAGTATCAAGAAGGGCATTTATTACTGATTTGTGGTTCCCAACGTTATGCGGGGGGAGCAATACTAACTGGTTTGGGTGCTAGAGGTAGTGGGGTGGGAATGCTTTCGGTTGCCGTACCAGAGTCGCTCAAACCCCTATTAGTATCCCATTTACCAGAGGCATTAATTATTGGCTGTCCGGAAACAGCTACGGGAGCAATTGCCAAATTAGAATTACCAGCCAATACCGATATTAATACATTTAATGCGATCGCTTGTGGTCCTGGTTTAACAACTGAAGTCAGTAGCATTATCCAACAGGTACTAGCAAGTGAAAAACCCGTATTACTCGATGCCGATGGTTTAAATATATTGGCACAGATCGGAAGTGCATCCACATTACAAAAACGGCAATCCCCCACCATTCTCACCCCCCACGCCGGCGAATTTAAGCGTCTCTTCCCTGATATCCCCAATGTATCCACCGATAGAATTCAAGCCGTACAGACAGCAGCAGCCCAAACAGGAGCTATTATTTTACTCAAAGGGGCAAGAACCGCCATCGCTAATTCCCAAGGTGCAGTGTGGATTAATCCTGAGAGTACTCCTGCATTGGCGAGGGGTGGTAGTGGTGATGTGTTAACAGGGTTATTGGGTGGCTTACTAGCCCAAACTGCTACCCGACAAATTCCTCTAGAAGATATAGTTTCTACTGCCGCTTGGTGGCATTCTCAAGCCGCTATTTTAGCAGCAAGCGATCGCACAGAACTAGGAGTAGATGGTGTGACCCTGGCAAATTATTTGATGCAAGCATTGTGTTAATTTTGCACAAAATGATAAACTTTTGACCAAACAGTAATCGGTATTAAGCTCCCAAATTAGAATTTAGAATTTAGAATTTAGAATTTAGAATTTAGAAATTTTCCCCCAACTGCATTCTTGCCCCTCGATTTATCGATGGGGAAACTGATAACTGATAACTGATAACTGAAATTATGCTGGGTATCAACCAACCGAAATTGCCAGATAACCATTGGTGTCGTCAATTAGATAAATTTACTAAACGTAATCAAACAGAATTGGCCGCACTATCATGGGCTTTATGGCTAGAAAATGGTAATAGTCAGGGTACTATTGGCATTGACTTACAGCCCCAACCCCATTTTGTTTATTGTCCTCAAGAACATATAGAAGCTCTCAATCATCGAGTTGATCACAAATTACAGGAAATCTTGGGAATTATTGATAATTACCAACCTGAAGTAGAAGTGCTGATGATTGGTATTGGTAAAGAGCAGATTCAGTTAATTTATTTTCAACCCGAGTCACCACCACCTGATTCTTTTCAGCAACTAGGTCAAAATGTAGACTCATTATTAGAACTATTGGAAACCAGAATGAGGGAAAAGTTGCAGTTATAGCAGAAGGCAAAAGGCATGTTGGTTGTTAGTTGTTGGTTGTTAGTTGTTGGTTGTTAGTTGTTGGTTGTTAGTTGTTGGTTGTTAGTTGTTGGTTGTTAGTTGTTGGTTGTTAGTTGTTGGTTGTTAGTTGATGGTTGACAGTCTTCCCTCCTTCACTCCCTCACTCCTTCCCTCCTACTCTTCGAGAAGCCACTTCGTGTCTACACTCCCTCACTCCTTCCCTCCGGGCGGGGAAACCCCGCCCCTACTCGAACCCCGAACTCCGAACTCCGAACTCCGAACTCCCTCACTCCCTATTTTCTAGCTAGGCGCCCCTCATCATCTTCTATTTTGTTAACTAATCGCCCATCTTCCATATGAATAATGCGGTCAGCAATATCAAAAATGCGGTGATCGTGAGTAACTAATAAAATTGTAGAACCTTGTTCTTTAGCTAAACGTTGCATAATTTCTACTACATCCCGACCAGATTTTTTATCAAGGGATGCGGTTGGTTCGTCAGCAAGGATGATTTTGGGACGGGTGACTAATGCACGAGCGATCGCTACTCGTTGCTTTTGTCCTCCCGATAGGTTGTCGATATGAAAATCAATGCGATCGCCTAAACCAACAGCAGTGAGCATATCAATTACTAGCTGATCCATATCTTGTGCTAAATATTGAGCATGTAATTCCAAAGCCATGCGCACATTTTGTTTTGTTGTGAGAAAGGTGAGTAAATTGTGAGCTTGAAAAATGTAACCGCTTTTTTGTCGCACATGCATTAATTGTCGTTTGTTAGCTCCTTGCATCTCTTGTTCTAAGATGATTAAACTACCTTCTTGAACCGAACGCAAACCACCTATCAAAGTCAGCAATGTTGTTTTACCAGAACCCGAAGGACCTGTTAAAAGGATAATTTCACCTGGATAAATATCTAAGTGGATGTCAAACAATGTTTGTTTACGAAGTTCACCATTACCAAAATAGTGATTCAGTTGGCGAGCAGAAATGATGGATTTAGGAGAAGAATAGTCAGTAGTCATTGAACTCTTACTGAATCTAAAAAATATCAGCCGGGTCGGCTGCTTGCAGTTTACGCATAGCGATCGCACCTGCTGTAATACACATCAAGATAGTTAAGGTTAGCACCATGATGGCGCGATCAAGTTTCATCGCAATCGGCAATAGAGTGACGGATTTAAAGAAACTATAAAATCCAGTCGAGACTAAAAAACCTGGAAGAAAGCCCAAAACGGCTAAGAAAATTGCTTCTTGAATCAGGACACCGATAAAATACGCATTACTATAACCCATGGCCTTCAATGTGGCATACTCAGACAAATGATCATAAACATCCGTGTAGAGAATTTGATAAACAATTACTGCTCCCACTAAAAATCCAATTGCTACACCAAGATTAAAGGTAGGGCCAATAGAAGAACCTGTTTCCCAATAAAGTAGTTCACGCCCAGAAATTTCATCGATGGTTAATACTAGTAAATCATCAGGTATCTTAGTCTGTAATTCAGCTTTAATCTGCTCGATGTTGGCATTAGGTTTTAATTCAATAACACCTATATCTATTTGATTAGAGCGACGCTGAGGAAAGAGTTTCAAAAATGTAGAATCACTTGTGAGCAAATTGCCATCAGTAGCAAAAGATGAGCCAAGTTTAAATAACCCGACAATCTGCAATTCAAGATCATTAGCTTGAACCGAAAGTGGATTCTGTTTTTGCAGTAAAGTAGGTACATCTCCCAGTTGAGGAAGTAGTCCAGCTTGATCAAACAAAGTTCGATTCAATAATTTCAGATCATTTAAATGAGGGTTAATGTCTGGTGATTCAAATGCTGGACGCTTGGGATCGATTCCATAAACAAAAATTTGACGACTAGCTAAATTTTCGGGATTACGCCAACCAGTCCGACCAATATACAATGGGCGAACTGACACTACACCATCAGTGCCGGATGCCTGATAGAGATTGTCTCGTGAGAAACTTTTGATAGATTGGATATTATCAGATAATCGATTAACTAGGAACAAATCTCCTTTGAGAATGTGATAAGGACTGACTAAAGAATCATACAAGGCATCCCTAATACCAAGCTGAAAAAACATCAAAAAATCGGCAAAGGCAATGCCTGCAATAGCAACCAGCAACCGACTTTTTCTTTGGCTCATTTGTAGCCAAGCCAAGGGAGTTTTGCGGAAGAATTTACGAACCATGAGTTGATTAATAATTAAGAGGTAACTAATATTAACTAATTATCTGTGCAAAATTAAATCTATTTGTGGAGACAGATTAGAGGAGAATAATCTGTATATTTTATTCTGTTCATGTAGTTATTTTTTCTAGTCTAGCCACAGATTTAAATTGATAAAGTTAGATTAAATCTGAGGCATTTTAATTATTGTTGAATGACCTTAATTATCATCAAAATTAAATAGAACTATTGGTTAAAATGGCAACTTGAACTTGCAAGTTAGTCAGATTAGCTACTCGTCGGCTATCGTCTGGATGCATTTGCATTCTCACTTGAATAACTTTGCGATCAAGATTTTCTCCAGGTTTGCCACTGGTTACTTCTTGTTTAATGACTTGTAGACCAATTAATTTAACAGTTGCACGCAGTTTTTCGGGGAATAAATCGCTGGTAATTAATGCTTGTTGACCTGTTCGGACTTTACTGATATCTGTTTGATAAATCTCTGCTACAACTTGCATCTGAGTTGTTTGTCCAAGTTCAGCAATGCCGTTTTCGCCCACAACTTCTCCTGGTCTAGCATAAATATCGAGAATCTGACCTGTTATGGGTGCATAGATGTATGTTTGATCTAACTGGGCTTTGGCCGCTTTCACCGCCGCGATCGCTTTTTCTATCTCTGCTTGTGCAACTTGGATATCAACTGGGCGCACCTCCACAATGTCGTCTAAGGTTGCCCTGGCTTGTTTGATTTGTTCTGACAAAGTATCTAAACTCTGACTTTGCTTGGCTTTGGCTTCATCAAGCTGTGCCTGGGCTGTTTCTAGTGCCAGTTTCTTTCTATCGAGTTCCTCAGACGCGATCGCTCCCTGTTGATAAAGCGATAAATAGCGATCGTAGTCAGCCTTGGCTATTCTGACTTCGGCTTGCCAGCGATCAACTATAGCTTTTTGGGTATCAATCTCGCTTTGCCGTTCTTCTTGGAAGCGAACAATTTCAGCTTTCTGTGCAGCAATTTTTCCAGATTTGGCACCAGCTTTGACTTTTGCTAACTCTGCTCGCGCTACTTTCACCTGGGCTTGTGCTTCCCACAAAACAGTTTGCAAGCGTAAGCGTGAACTCATAATTGCCACTATCTGTCCTGCTTTTACACTATCGCCCCGTTTTACCAACAATTTAGCTACCTGATCATTATTCAACATCGATGGCACAGATAATTTGATCACCTCTGTTGTTGGTTCAAGTCTCCCTAAAGCGGTAACTTTTTGTATAGAGGGAGTAATAGAGGGAGTAGTGGTTTTTGTCTGTATAACTGGCGTTGTTTCCGACTGTTTTACTTGAGAAATCATCGAAAGTACAAGCATAACTGAAACGAATGTACCAGTAATAATAAAACTCAGGGTCAATTGATTGCGAGGTTTTGATAAGGATTGGAAGTTCATTGTGGGTTTTGTGCAGAAATTAATCGTTTACAATTTAGGCCATCTGATCCTAAGATTCACATTTGTGCGAGCAAATATGTGTAGCATAATCAACCATAAAAATAAATAAGAACTCCAAAAGTGTAAGCTTTTTGTCAATTCAACTAGACGGTTATCTTGAGAAACTAAAGATGGTACTAAGATACCGAAGAAAGTAGTGTCAATACCTCTCAGGTTACGGAGAAGTAAACCACTCACAGGAACAATCAGCATTAATATATACAAGCTACTATGTAAAATCAGCGTTTTTAGCCACAAGGGAGTGATTTTAGGTAAATATCTAGAATATTTGTGTGTAATTAACCGCAACAGTAAAAAAATTCTGGCGATTAAAAACACCATAATTAATATTCCAAAGGATTGATGAATAAAGGGAATAGTATTTGCTAGAGCGAATGCTTTAGCGATACGAGGCATGAGAACTCCTGTGCCATATAAAAATAAAAAGCAATGTACCATTGTCCAATGTATAAACATCAAGTTTTTAAAGGCTCCATTTTTACGTTTAGGAGTGAAATTTGGATCAATTTTTGTCAGTTTCATAAATTTAAGTAGCTGTTTGTAATTGATAATTACTTAACGTAATGTGCGACTTAATATTCCATAACAAGGTCGTCGAACTGAAGAGGGTCAAGTGAAAGAAGAAGGAAGAGGGAAGAAGGTTTTATGTTTAGAAAGAGCGTTAAATATTTTTTTGTGAGAATATATTAAATACTGATGTATTTTTAGAGGTCAGAGAAAAGGAAAAAGCTTTAAATTCACCTTGTCCCTTTTCCTTTCCCCTTTAACCGCGCCGTATTAGGGATGTAGGAGAAAAACTAGTACAGGTCGGCGGAAATAAACCAACCATTTATAAAAGGTCAAAGCTAGAGAACACAATACTTTTGACTTTTGACTTTTGACTTTTGACTTCCGCACAGCGGTACTAGCAGTTTCTGATGAAGAGAGGTAAAAGGAAATAGGGAAGAATTTTCCCTATTCCCTATTTTCGATCAACCAAGGCATTTCAGACCGATACCGGTACATGAGATTGACGACGATGGCGTGCAGTCACCTTCATCCGTAAAGGTTTAGCAGGCTGCACTCCTGGACCGCGACGCACACGACGAACAGGACGAGAATCTGTTAGTGCCAGTTCATAGTTGGACAAAATGGTGAATAGAACTAGCTTCATTTGATATTGAGCGAACACATTGCCAACACAGAATCGATATCCACCGCCAAAAGGTAAAAATTCGTAAGGAGAATATTGCCGTCCTAGGAAACGTTCGGGCTGGAATTTTTCTGGCTCTGGATAAACTTCCTGGCGACGTTGAGCCGAATAAATACTAGGCCAAATTTCTGCCCCTGACGCGAACTCATATCCCCTAATCTTTGTAGCAGTTGCGAGTACCCTTGGTGCTCCCACTAAGATAGCAGGATTAATACGTGTTGTTTCTTGTATAGTTGCTGTCAGGTAAGGAAGTTGAGTAATTTTCTTAGTGTCTGAGGGGTCACTAACGCTATCTATTTCAGCCATCAGCCGTTCTAGAGCTTGTGGTGTTTTATGTAGCCAATAAAATGCCCAAAGTAAGGTCATCGTCGTTGTATCATAACCAGTCAAGAGCAAAGTAATTACTTCATCACATAATTCCTCTTTACTCATCGACTCTCCTTGTTCATCCTTCGCTGATAGCAACATCGTGAGGATATCTGTACGATCTGAGTCTGGTTGCTGGAGACGTTGAGCAATTTCGGGATAGAGGAGTTCTTCAAATTCCTTCTGCAAGCGCAGAAAGCGACCCCAAAGACTCCAAGGTCCCAAATCTATTTGCAAAAATGGTAAGAACATATGAAAGCCAAACGATTGAGAGTTGGCAATCTCGATTAATGAAAGTGATGCTCGGCGTAATTTTTGCGAGCGCTCATCTTTTGTAAACCCAATCACAACATCCAAAAGCACATTCAGTGTCACCTGATGAATGCAGTTCTTGAGGTTAAACGTTGTGCCAACTCTCCACTGTTGCATCATCTTCTCGGTCATCTCACAAATCAGTCTGCCATACAATCGCATCCGGTCTCCATGCAGAGCAGGCATGATTAACTGACGATGGCGTTTGTGAGAGGCGATATCCAGTCGCATCAAAGAATGCTTTCTGACAAGAGGTCCAAAAACTTCTACACCCCGCTCAAAGTCAAATGTTTCTCTAGGGGTAGTCAGGATATCCTCAATCGACTTGGGATTGCTGAGAAAAGTAATAACATTTTTACCAGGAAACTCTACAGTGTAATCTTCTCCATATCGCTGAATCGATTCTTCCAAAAAATCTGCTGGATTGTTAATCCATTTTAATAACTGTCGCAACGATTGTTTGTGAGGCTCATTAATGGGTTTCATAATTTCCTCTACAAGAGTAGGTGTGAATAATAAACAGTGAAAAAATGATCAGCTATTTGACTAAAGAGGTAGAAACTTCTACTGAATGTCCGTTTGAACTGGCGGATTTGCCCACAGACACATCTGTACCCCAGCCCATCTCTAGATATTTCTGCCAAAGCTTGCGATAGCTCAAAGCTAAAGCATCAGCAGCTACATGAATTTCTTGTGATATTCTCGGCATTGTTTGAGTGTGCAGAGTGGCAACAACTGAGGCATCTTCTTCCGCAAGTTTGTAGTCGAGCTTTCTGAAGAAATTATCTAACCAGGGGAAAGTGAGAAAGTTACGATACAAAACCCGTTTGATTAAAGTTGTGTTGTCGCTCAGAGGAATATGAGCAACTAAAATCACAAACTTCATATCAAACCCATTATTCCTGCCGATGCTAATTTCTGACAAAGTAAAGTTAGGTAAGAAAAAGCTCAATCTTGAGTTCATTTGCGGTCGTCCGCCCAGGAGAAAATTTAACAAACTTTTTGAGTTACCTAAAGAGTCATAATTGACGGTAGCAACTCCACTAAATTCATCCTCCTCGACTTTATATTTAATGGTTTTATGGAGAGGAATTCTCTGACCAAATGATTTTTTGTGTACTGCGATCACATGGGCAAAGTCTAGATTAGCCTCCATTATACGAGCATAATTAGCATTTTCTGTGCATTCATAGTAAACAGGATGTAATCCAGATATATATTCTGGCAGAGTTGGCAGAGGATGACGATCTTCTTCCACCAAGTCTCCGTAAAACAGCCAGACAAACCCATATTTTTCCCG
Source organism: Calothrix sp. MO_192.B10 (assembly GCA_030065055.1). Lineage (GTDB taxonomy): Bacteria > Cyanobacteriota > Cyanobacteriia > Cyanobacteriales > Nostocaceae > Calothrix_A. The sequence goes on along the minus strand of JASJDS010000098.1, from coordinate 74,226 downwards.
TACTGAATAGCTGTCTACCCTAGCTCTTTTAGAGATAGAAGTTTCCGGTGCGTTAGCAGGAATTTCAGTACATTTCCCATCCGCCTGAAATTTCCATCCGTGATAGGGACAATGAATACACCCATCTTTAACCCAGCCCAAAGAAAGGGCTGCACCACGGTGAGGACATTGGTCTTTCAGAGCAACTACTTGTCCTTCAAAAGTGCGGTAAAGGACAAACCTCAGATCGAATATCTTAACTTGCTTGGGTTTGTCAGTTACTTCTGAACTGAACTCACAAGCATACCAAAAATTTTTTAGCATTCTTAGCTCTCGAAATGAAGAAGATAAATCTAGTACAAAAAGGCAAAAGTAAAAAGAAGTAATGCTTATTTTACAAGCTTTCTAACTATTCTAAATAGTTGACTTATTTCTGCGGTGTTGTACTACTATTGATCAAATTTAATTCACCGATACAACATCGGGAGATTTGGCTTGATATCTGTTTAACTCGTTCAATTCACTCTGATTAGCATTTATGCCCCAGCCAATCGCTAAATATTTTTGCCGTAGCTGGCGATAAGCTATTTGTAAAGCATCAGAAGGAACGTGTATTTCTTGTGCCAAACTTGTAGGGACAACTCTGGGATATTGAGACTCACTAACTAATTTATCTTCAGTATAAATTTTGTTGTAGTAATTGATGAATAACCTATCCGCCCATGCAAAACGAAAGAACTGACGCAGAAGAATGCGTTTACTGATAGTTGTATTGTCATCAACAGGAAGATGGATAGCGTAGTTGATGATCTTAACCGCACCAGAACCACTTTCGACTCTAGTAATGTTAGGCAAGTAAAAAGTAATCTTTGAGTTTACTTCTGATTGTTTTTTACGGAAAAAATGGCTAAACAAACCTTTTGGTTTGGTGTGATTGTAATAATTAACTTCCGCACTGACTCCCCAATTTTCATGTTGAACTTTATAATCTTCTATCCTGGGATTTTCGGCAAATCCTGAACCAATAGAATTAGCATGAACTATGGGCAAATGGGACATATCCAGAGAATTTTCTAAAACACGGGTATAGTGAGTATTGACTTGAAAATCCAAGAAAAAATGATGCCAGCTAGGGTCTTCAAATTCAGCAAGTGGGGGAATTGGAGGTCTTTGTTGTGGTGGTAAGTCACCATAAAACAGCCAAACAAATCCATATTTTTCTTGTACTGTATAAGTATCTATGCAAGCTTTCCTAGGAATAGTTACCTCTGGATCATTCGCAGGAATTTCTACACATTTGCCATCTGCCCGAAATTTCCATCCATGATAGGGACAACGGATAGAATCACCTTCTAACCAGCCTAAAGAGAGAGCAGCACCTCTATGTGGACACTGATCTTTGAGTGCTACTACTTGCCCTTGAGAGTCGCGATAGAGAACAAACCTCTGATTTAACATCACAACTTGTTTTGGCTTATTGGTGATTGCTAAACTCGACTCACAAGCGTACCAAAAATTCTTTAACATACTTAGCTCCTGCTATTTAAATAAATAATAGGGGACTATACTTTCGATTCAATATCGGGAGTATCTTATTCTAAGAAGTAAGATTCGTTATTAGTATTCAGGTTAAACAACATTTGTAGAGTTTGAATAGCAAGGAGTTTCGTTTCAAAATTTTGCTGTGTTCGGAGTTGAACCATTGGTTCATGGAGAATTTTATTGACAATTCCTCTAGTTAAAGCTTCAATCGCCTGTTGATGTTTTTTGGGAACTTCATTTCCTAGCCCAGATAAGGTTTTTGCTAACTCTCGCTCACGAATGATTTCTACTTTTTCCCGCAAACAGGTAATTGTAGAAAATGTTTCCAGTGAGCGAAACCAAGTTCTAAAGGCTTCTACTTCTACTTCTATCAGCTCTTGTGCTTGCATTGCTGCTTGTTGTCGGGCTTCTTGATTTTGAGCAACAACGGTTTTGAGATCATCTACATTAAAGACTTGAACGTGAGCCAGTGCGTTAACATCCGCATCCACATTGCGTGGAACGGAAATATCAAACAACATTAACGGCTGATTCGGATTAATCAATGTTTGTAGTTTGGCTCGATTCAGGAGGGGTTCAGTAGCAGCTGTGCTAGTAAACACCAAGTCGGATTTGAGTATAACCGCCATCATTTCAGTGAGGGGATAACATTGAATGTTGGTCTGACTCAACTGATTTGCTAATTCTTGCGCCTGTTCAAGCGAACGATTGACGAGGGAGATTTGAGTAACACCTTTGGACAACAAATGCTTCACTAATAAACGAGCCATTTTACCAGCCCCCACAATTGCGATTCGATAACTAGACAAGTGCTTGACTTTGACTTGGGCTAGTTCTACCGCAGCTGCACTAATGGAAATTGCTCCTTTACTAATCGAAGTTTCTGTTCTGACTCGTTTGGCCACAGTGATGGCTTGTTTGAACAACTGATGGAGAATGCGTCTGATGCCTTTGTAGTCTTGACCTAATTGGTAAGCACGTTTGACCTGAGAGAGAATTTGTCCTTCTCCCAAAACTAGGCTATCTAATCCTGATGAAACCTGCATCAAGTGGATAGCAGCATCTTGTTGAAGTAGGGTAAATAAATGCTGTTTGAGTTCGTCAATAGATAGTTGACTGTGGTGAGATAAAAATTCAATAACCTCTTGAATTGCTTCTGGTGCTGATACTAATGCTACATAAATTTCCATGCGGTTGCAGGTGCTAAGAATAGCTACCTCACAGATATGAGGATAGTTACACAGATGTGCGATCGCCTGCTCAATTTGCGCTTCTGGAATGCTCAGTTTTTCACGAATTTCAACTGGGGCTGTCTTATGATTAAGACCTACAACGGCAATATTCACAATATCCTTCCTTCAAATCTATGCTCTTTGTAACTAAACTCTCATCAAGGAGAGGTGAATAGAGTCAAAACAAGTAATTAGTTCATTATTGGCAGATTTAACTCACGAATTTGCAGTCGAATATGCTTGAAAATTAGGAAAATCAAAATCGCAAATCATGATTGAGCGATCGCCAAAACACCAAGAATTTATTAAGAGTCGGATGTAGCTACCACAGGTTCAAGTGGCAATTGAGGTTGAGAAATCATCTGTTGATTTATCTGTGTAGCAGTCATGTATTCATACTGAATGAAGCCAGGATTCAAAATACCTTGTGGATCATATTTCTGCTTCAATTGATTAATTTTTGGCCAGTAATCACCAAATTGAAGTCGCCACTGCGCTAAATCCAATTCTGCCCAACTGGCTAGATATCGCTTACCACCCATTTTGAAAGCTAAATCAGTGATCAGCTTTAACTGCTCCAAAACTGGCTGAATTTGGGTTTTGGGAACTGTAGGATACATACCGAACCCAACGATCAACTCATCGTCTGGCAAAGAAAACATTGGCATATTAGTATTGCCAGCAACTAATCCAAAAGAGCCGATGGGAGTCATTCTAAAATCGATAAATCCAGGAACTAAACCCAGGACAGTTTCGATAAACTCCTTTGCCGCCGATCCTGGTAAAAGTACATCTATCCAAGGATTTACAGTGCCAGTCAGATGAGGAACTGCGATCGCAGGTTGCACAAATTGCTCAAAGGTGAGATTTTCTGTGTAGACATGACGGTAGAAGTTTAAACCTGAGAACAGTTTTTCCTGATCAATGTCGTTTTCAGAATCTACTTCCAATGTGATTTGCATCCGGTAGAACCACTCAATTAGCGGTTTGAGTCCCTTTCCTCCCCCTCTAGTTACACCCATGATACAGGGAGAAAATAACGCCAACAATCCATCCACTCGATCTTCTGCAATCAGTAACCGTTCATCGTGTAAAAAGCTGTCTAAGTTGTCGTAGCACAGGAAATAAGTACGAGTGAAGGGACGGTAAGGTTTGAGCCGATGTTGAATTTGGGTAATAATCCCGAATTGACCATACCCACAAAGAACGTGATTAAACAGCTCGCTGTTCTCGTTTGGCGAACACCAAACGATTTCTCCCGTGGCCGTCACGACTTCTAAACCCAAGCAATTATCGGCTTGCGAACCATAACGAAACGAACTTTGACCTAAGCCAGCAGCAGAATGTGTTCCTCCCAATGTGACATCAAAATAATTTGTCAGCACAGGTGGAATCATCCGATGTGGTGTTGTAGCATCGACAATCTGTCGCCAAGTTACACCAGCATCTGCTTTAAACCACAACTGCTCTGTATGCAGCTTGTGAACTCGATTCAGACTCCTCATATCTAAGAGGATGCCATCTTGGTTTAATGACTGACCACTCAAAGAATGTCCAGATGCTCGTGAAGAAATTGTTATATTTTGATTAGCAGCATATTGGATTGCTTTGGCAATGTCAGTTGCATTTTGAGGACGAACTATCACCTTTGGCTGCTTTTGAACTATGCCGCCAAAATCTTGAGAAACGTGGAGCAAATCGTCATGATCACAACTTATTTCCCCCTCAATCAGAGGCTGTAAATCTGCAATGATGCTGTTCATGATAAAAAATGACAAGTTACAAATTAGTTAGAGTTAGACAACCGCATTTTTAACAACCGAATTCCAGCTTTAATCAAAGTAGGTACTAGCTTAACCAAATCAATGACTTGGACAACAAAGCTAGTTGTATTGTTTGCAGATTGTATAGCTGTTTGAGCAGGTCTTTCGTACTTGAAAACGCAGACAGCATCACCTTCAGCTTGTCGGCTTAAAAGAGAAGCTTTCATTTCTGGGAAAGCTCTTCTGGCAGCTTCTTGTTCCATTTCGCAGAAAATCCGACAAGGATTTTCAAATCCATATTCCTTAGTCAGAGGTAAAAAAGGACAGACTCGTTGAATTTCTAGAGCTGCATCTGCACCATTTTGAGAAACATCAATAATTTCTGTCGTAAAGCCAATCTGACGCAACAAAGGAATGGATTTTTTGAAGCCTTCAGCGAGAGTATTGTGATCAATAAACGCTCCCATTAATGCTTTTTGTTGGTCAGGATATTTCTCCAACATTTTTTCATATGCTGCTGCTTCGCCCATATCATCCACAAGCTTTTTATAACGGATAAATCTGTTTCTAAACAATTTCAAGGCCTGGGATTCATCCATCTTCAAGATGTCTTGCATCTGTAAATCACCAGTACCCATTTTCTCATCCATTATCATGACTCCTTGTCATATATCTACTACTACCAATAGCAAGTAAAATTTACTTGCTTGACGACAAACAAAGAAAAACTATTACCACCAAAAAACATCTCAAGAAATTCAGAAAGGCTAAGAGAAAAATCTCGTCTTTAAGTTTCTCAATTACAACAATGTGAATTTTAATGAGAGAAACTGTTCTGTTTTTACCTTGACAAAAAAGCTTTTTGCAGGTATTAAAGCCCTCAATCAACCTACTTATCTCTTTTGCTAAACTGATTATAAAATGTATTCCTATCATGGGTATTTTATTAATTTCTTACAAGTACAAACACAAAATAAAAAACTAGTGGATTTGTGCGTCAAGAAATATAACTGGTATCCAATTGATAGAATTCCCCCAAAAACAAATTTAACTTTTAAGAAACAAGTCAGTCGCAATGAGATAAGTTTTACCCCCAAGTATGAAATAAATTACGTTATTTTCTTGACAAGAATTATGAAAATACAAAATCTATACCCATTCTGGAGGATTTTTTAATACTTCTTTGAGCATTGCTTCTTTGCTTCCAACCAATGGTTGATCGTCATATGTCCATGAAACTTCTGGAGGCATACAGTTGAAAACACTCTGCTGGCTAACCATTCCACTTTCTAAACCGAAGCGCATACCACGGTCGGAGGTCAAAATGAATTCTACATATCTTCCCCTGACAAGACGCTGCCAGTACTTATTTTCTTCTGTAAAACTCATATCCTTGCGTCTCTCTACAATTGGCATATAAGCACGGGCAAATGCTTGAGTACATTCGGTGACAAAAGCTAATATTTTTTGTGGATTAGAGTTATTAAGATGGTCAAAGAAAATGCCTCCAATACCGCGAGTTTCACCACGATGTTTAATAAAAAAGTAGTCATCACACCACTTCTTAAAGCGGGCATAGTAAGAATGATCGTACTTATCGCAAACTTCTTTATGCACTTGATGAAAATGAATAGCATCTTCTTGAAAGAGATAAGAAGGCGTGAGGTCTGCACCTCCACCAAACCACCAGTAGGTTGGTTGAGCAGGATTACCAATCTGAAAATAGCGATAGTTGGCGTGGGCAATAGGAACCATTGGATTGTAGGGATGTATCACAAAGCTCGCACCAGTGGCAAAGTAGGGAGTTTTAACATCGCCACTACTTATGGCATCCGCCTCTGGAGTTACAAGAGCACCTGACTTTTGGAAAGTCATCCCAGCAGGAAGTTCGCCCTCTATAGCTACATAATTAACGCCTACCTTCTCAAAGACGTTACCATTCAGCAAAGACCGATCAACATACGTAGCATCATTCCTGTTATCGGTAGACATTAAGCTACCGTTTTTGTCACGCGTCCAGAAATGTTCATTAAATACCTTACCATCTATTTGTTGAATAGATTCACACAGGTTTTCAAACATTTCTCTGAAAACTTTTTTTGCCTTTCTACGTGTGGAATCTAAGTCATAAACAAGGATTTCTTGTACATCTAAGATTTGGGACATAACATACATACTCATTTAGTAAGTGAGAAAGAAAATTTTTCCTAGTAAGTAAGTTGGCACAATAAAATCAAACTATGTTAAGAGAAATGAAGTAGGCTGAAACACTTACGCCTATTGCCTTATCCCAACGAAAATTATTTACGCAAACTTACTTATAGGGCAAGTTAGAACTGAATTCTTTGACTAGAATTAGTTGATCTATAATGTATAACCCACAAATAACTTGATAATCTCGAAATCATTTTACGGATTCTAGTCTCTTATGCTCTGCTGTATTTTACCAGTGAAAAAAATAAAAGATAAAGAAAATCTTAAGAAAATTAGCTATGAGTAAATACTCTTAAGTTAAGGGTTATGATAGAGGGTTGGTCTTGTCAGAGGCGATAAATCGCGTCTCTACATCAGGATTTTGGGCTGATCTGAACAGTAAAGATGAAATGGTGGTTATGAATGAGAATGAGCGATCGCCGACTAAGAGCAGCCTGACTTTTTACGGGATTGCTCTAACAAGCTTTGTGAGAGATTAAATACGCTAAGATTTAGCGTCAATTAACAGAAACTAGGCTTTTCAGACCTTAAGGTTTACTTTATAAATAGCCCCTAAGAGGCGAAACACCACACTATGAGAGTGGAATGCGTTGGCGGCGGGTCTAAATCCCCCACCTGTTACTTAGCCTGTCGAAGTTGTTACTGAGCTTGTCGAAGTATACGCCTGGTAAGTGATAACTGATAACTGATAACTGATTTAGCAAGATTCCGTGGGTTTAAGTCCCCGGCTTCTAAAAGCCGCAAGTTTTGTGGCGGGGGTAACTTAAGTTTTTCTCTATCTTTTATCATCTTCACTGGTTTAATCTTTCAAAAGAGCTAATTATCAAAAGTGTCAAAGGTACTTTATGACCTCTCAGTTGTAGTTAGTTTTTACACTGTCATCAGATTTAGCTCTTTGCTAAAAAAAGTTGAGAAGAATCAATACTATACTTAGTATTATTTCTGACTTTATTGCTTTATTAAAGTTTTCTTAAACTTTATCGTTAATATTTCTTATCATATCTCATTGTGTGCAATATGTTCATGTCTCAAGGAGAGGAATATGTAATTATTAAGGCTACTATATCATCTTCACTCAAGCTGCAATTCAAACTGCTATGTATAGAACGAGCCTTAAACATGAGGGAAGTAGTGAATATATTAATCTCAGAATGGGTAATATCTGATGGTTTAATGTTAAATCTTGACTTCCATGAATGCAACGAAAGCAATGGCATTATTAAAGCAACAATTCCTCGTGAACTTAAAATTGAGTTCAAAAGTTTATGCGCTCGGAGAAATTTAACTTTACGTTTTGTTTTGTGCAGTCTAATTCATCATTATGTAAAAGAGCATGAACAATCTTATAGACTTCATCCAGAAAATCAAGTTTAAGCCAGCTAACCAACGCCATATTGAATTAAAGCCTGCATTAAACTTAGACATCTATCAACAAATAACTAAATTAATTAACGGTTCACGTTACTTTGAATGGGTACAAATCACAACAGACAAGGCATTGATTATAACAGAGAAAACCGTGTTTGAATACTATTCTCCTAACATCAATATCGATGAATTTCTCACTCGAATAGACAGAAAAAAGTTAGCACCTAGTATACACACAACCTCTAAGCTCCTTGATAGTTCTATCATACTTGCTAAAAAAGCAGCTAAAATACCGAATCAAGTCCCTTCTTTAAGTCTCATGCAGTGGATTTGGTATCTAGCAAATCAATATCACCTGACACACATGACTTCAAGACTGATGAAAGAAGCATCTCTTCGTTTTTCTTCGATGAATCGAACCCGTTTAGCCCATTGGGCAGAGCAGAAGGCTCATGAAGAATCTGGTCATGATCGACTTGCTTTACTTGATATTCAATCTCTAGGCTACGATCCTAAACTCGTTGTCAAGTCTATTATTCCTGTATCTGCAAAGGTTTTATTAAACTACTTCACTTCTATAGTCCAATCTTTTGATCCCATTGGCTGCATAGGTTACTTGTACACATTAGAACGTCTGGCAATTTCTATAGTAGAGGAACATATTCAGATGGTAGAAGCTATTTTACCACTTGGGACTATTGCTACTCGCTGTCTACGTCTCCACAGTGGTGTTGGGCTGGATGTGGAGCATGTCCAGGAAACTATTAAGTTAGTAGCAAATCTCAGCCAACAAGAGCGCAATCAAGTTGCTATCTCTTGTTATGAAACTGCATCTTTATATTTTAAATCGTTGCAAGATTATCATCCATCTGACGAAGAAATTGAGCAGCTTTTAGCTGCTTAAGTTTACACAAGAGATATTTGCAAAATCACCAATATCTCTGTATTTAGTGTAATTTCCACATTTAGAGTACAAATCTCAGGAGAAAATTATGTCTTGCCAACAACAATCTCAAATGGCTCACAATCTACCAAAAACCTTGATGGTTGAGATGACTCATAATTTCAGAAAAATGTTGCCAAAAACCTTTGCGTTCGCAATGCAGAAAACTCTCAGAGAAACCAGTATTAACTATCTTCATGAGGAAAATAGCATAGTGATTACTGAAGTTAATCTTGATGCAGAATGGCAAAATATTTTCAGCAGTTGTAAATCTACACCTATTTTTTTGCTTAGTGCTACTAGCATCTGATATAGGACTCATATTTGGGCATTGCTGAATCATGGGATGAAACTATAAATGTTTAGATTTTCAACTCCTGATCCTCTCTGCGTCTTTGCGCCTGGAGCGTGAGATAAATCATCCCGCAATTATGCAACACCCATATTTGATTTTTGTTAGCGTAGCCTGCGATACGCGGAGCGTAAAGCCTCCGGCTTATCGCGCTTAAAAATCTTAGTACAGTTTTTGTTCCCTGTTAATAGTTCTCCGCTCCTTCCCGTTACGAGTAATTTCACAAATCAAACCGGATTCCTATAGTTTGATTTCGGTTCAGTTAGGAATTTATGACTGATAACTGATAACTGAAATGACTAAGTAGGTAGTAGCCACAAATAAACCCAAGTATGTGACAAAATGTAAAGTGACCACAACCCTTGCAATTGCTTCACTTCACTTGTATGTTCTAATTCAATTCCGGCGTTGCTGAATCAGAGTATGAATTTACATTTTCGATCAGATTAAACAACGATTCGACCCTTCACCGAAGCCGCTCCGCGTCTAGTGCGTATTAGCAAAGCTCGGCGTAGTCCGGCTAATTCATACTTCAATGGGAGCAACGCCTCAATTCCTATCATAAGTTTAGGTAAAAGACATGCCAAAACTCCAATTTCCCCAATCAGACCAAGCAGTTAATCATTTAAAGAATTATCTTCCTGGCGGAGTTCATTACAATTTCCGTTATGCTTCCAAAGAAACCATACCCTTTATTAAAGCTAAAGGATCAAGAGTTTGGGATTTTGACGGGAATGAACATCTTGATCTGTTTTGTAAATTTGGTGCATTAATCGTAGGACATATTAACGAAGAATACAATTCCAAGCTCATCGAATACATCAATAAAGTAATTTCCGTTGATCAATGTGATCTAGAAGAATCTGTTTGTGAACGGATTATTCATCATGTTCCTAGTGCTGAAATGGTGCGATTTGGTTTGAGTGGCACCGAATCTGTGCAGAATGCGATTAGACTTGCCAGAGCTTATACCCAGAAGCCAAAATTTATTCGATTTGAGGGTCATTTTCACGGTAATGCAGACAATATTATGGGAGGTAGACAAGCATCCCCTGATCATCCTGTCCCTATTGATTATGAAGGGGATCTTCTAGGGACTGAAGGACGCGCCCCTGGCATTTTTCAGGATCAATCTTTTCTGATTCCCTGGAATAATATTGAGGCTTTAGAACAACTGTTGCAAGAGCAAGGTAACGAAATTGGCTCTGTAATTATGGAGCCTATCTGTATCAATGGAGGTGGTATATTTCCAAACCCAGGATATTTGGAAAAGGTGAGAGAACTTTGTAATCTTCATCATGTAGTTCTGATATTTGATGAAGTCATTACTGGATTTAGAGTCGCTCTTGGTGGGGCACAGTCTTTGTTAGGCGTTACACCCGATATTACAGTTTTTGCTAAAGCTATGGCTGGAGGGGCATTACCAGTCTCAGCCATTGTTGGCAAGAAAGAAATTATGCAACTCTATACAGATCAAAGAGTTATTCACGCTGGTACATTCAATGGTTATCCCCTAGGATTAGCTGCCGTTTTAGCAACTATTGAAATCCTAGAAAAGGATAGTTCTTGCTATGAGAGAATGAATGGCTTCTTGAATCAAATAGGTCATTATCTCGTAGAAGCAGCCAACAGTGTAGGAATACCAATGGTGATTCAAGGAGCGCCTAATGTGTTAGTTTTTCATTCTCAGTCACATCCCATGAGTCATCCTGGAGATTATGAAAATAATTCCATGTTTCAAGACATATTAATTGCCAAGGTTTGTAGAGATTACGGTATTCAATTTTCGCCGATATCTAGATTTTGCAGTAATCTGCTCATAAATGAATCTGATGTAAGTTTCTTTCAAGAAAGAATCGGTGAAGTGATGACAGAAGTTAAACAAATTAGTGAGAGTTTTAATAACTCTAACTATCAATGGTGATTGATATCTACTCAATTTATCTATCATTATCGACTGCATTCATGCATTTTTAGCTCAAAAATTGAACCAAACAAGGAGAAAGTAACATGGCTACTATTATTGGTCTTCCTGGTGTCAGCGATATTCTTTTAGGAACTTCAGAAGATGATATTTTATTTGGTTACTCTGGTAACGATACTATATATGGCAAAGAAGGTAATGATGTTTTAGATTCTTCTGATGGTGATGATGGTTTGATCGGAGGTGCTGGGAATGATACTCTCATTAACGCCGTAGGCGAATCCTATATGGATGGTGGCGAGGGTGACGATGTTCTAGATGCAGGCGATGACAGAGATGTTTTGTATGGTGGCAATGGTAACGATTTTATTAACGGTGGCAATGGTAACGATTTTATTAACGGTGGCAATGGTAACGATGTAGTCTATGGTGATGCTGGTAACGACTACATCAATGGGGGCAATGGGAGCGATGATATTAACATATTAAGCGGTGGTACTGGTGATGATGTCATAGTTGGTGGTATATTTATTGACGTTATGTACGGTGATGAAGGTAATGATCGCCTCATTGGTAACATCGGGGTTGATGTGTTAAATGGTGGTGATGGTCAAGACTTTATCAGTGGTAACGAAGACGGTGACTTGCTTTTTGGTAACAATGGCGACGACAATATTATTGGTGAAGGTGGCGATGACCTAATCAATGGTGGTGCAGGCAAAGATATTCTCAAAGGTGGTAGTGGTGGTGATTCATTTATTTTTGATAATCCCAACGAAGGCGTTGACATCATTACAGATTTCGGTTTTTTGGGTGCTGAAAACACTGATAATCAACGAGATATCATTATCCTCGCTCCGACATTTTTCGGTGATGAACTCACATCCAAAGAAGGTCTAACTCCCCTTGCAGAAGAACAGTTTGTACTTGGTTCGGCAGCAGTTACTTCTAGTCAGAGATTAATTTATAACATCGACAACGGTAACTTGTATTTTGATGCTGATGGTGTAGGGGGAGCAAGCCAAATCTTATTTGCCAACCTATCTAATAAACCAGATGTAAGCAGTACTGACTTTTTTGTTGGTATCTCTCCTAGCTAGTTTGAAAAACTACTGTTAGCAGAAGCGGGGTGTTTAACCGGTTCTGAGTAGGGTATTTTCTCCCTCTGCCTACGCTCTTCATAGAACACCTATTCAGTATTCAGAATCATGACCAAAACTTGGTTTTACTGCGGCTGAAACAACGAAAAATTCGTTGTAAAAAAACTTAAAACAGGGTTTTTCAGTCTTGTATTTTATTAATGAATCGGTGTTCTAGCATCTATTTTCAATCAGTGAGCAATGCCAGGGTCTGATTCCCTCCTTTTCCAAGGCAGGGCTTTTTCATGCGATCAGGTAGGGATTTATTTTAGAAAAACGTTATGCACAAATCCAAGCAATTACCACTGTCGTCTAATCATCAGCCGACAGTAGACCGCAAGGCGATCGCATTTATCTTCATTACTGTTCTTTTGGATTTCTTGGGGGCAGGCATTCTCGTGCCAATTATTCCCTTTTTAGTTGGACAGTTCAATCAGGATGCACTAATTGTGGGACTTCTTGGGTTGTGCTTTTACTTTGCTCAATTCATTGCAGCTCCGGCATTAGGGCTTTTGTCTGATCGCTATGGACGAAGACTGGTTTTACTCATCAGTGTGATTGGCACAGGGCTAGCAGACCTCGTATTTGGATTTGCTAATGCTCTGTGGCTGTTGTTTGCTGCTCGCTTATTCGATGGTATGACTGGGGGAAATATTGCCGTTGCTCAAGCTTATATCGCTGATGTGAGTTCTCCTGAAAACCGAGCTAAAAACTTTGCTTTGATTGGGGCTGCCTTTGGTATCGGGTTTGTGATTGGCCCCGCTTTGGGCGGTTGGCTCAGTCAGATGAGTCTGCAAGCTCCAGCTTTTGTAGCAGGTAGTTTGTCATTGTTTAGTGCCATTTGGGGGTTTTTTATCTTACCAGAATCACTGCCACGAGAAAGACGGCTAAAAGGTGCGATCGCTCTCCAACAACTAAATCCCTTCAGGCAAATTCGAGAAGGATTACAACGTCCAGCCTTGCGTCAGTTTTTGCTGGCGAACTTTGCCCAAAACTTTGCTTTTAGCGCGTTACAAACTAATTTTGCCCTCTTCACGTTTGTGCGCTTTGGTTTAGGTCCTCAACAAAACGGCGGAATATTTGCTTACATTGGGATAGTTGCTATCTTCATGCAAGGATTAATTACTCGTCGTTTAGTTCAGCGATTTGATGAACAAAGACTGATCATTGTAGGTTTGGCATCTATGGCTGTAGGTTATGCGACTGTGGCATTAGCTGTGAATGTATCAATGCTTTATTTGGCCATTACTTTACTTTCAGTTGGTAGTGGTATTGCCATTCCCACAATGACTGGTACTATCTCAAAACAAGCTTCTTGGCATCAGCAAGGAGCAGTTCTAGGAGCAGCCCAAGCAATCAGTAGCCTAGCACTCATCTTTGGCCCAGTTTGGGCAGGTTTTACCTTCGATTACTTTGGTGCAAACACTCCCTATTGGAGTAGTGCAATTTGTCTGGTAGTTGCTGCATTGTTTGCTGCCAGTGGAGCAAGTTCACGTCATGCGTAGTTCTACATACATTATTTTCCTGTTAAGAGTTCCCTGTCTCTGCGTAACTACTTAGAAATGTGGATTAAATAAAGTGCAAAACTTGGTTTAAAGACTTTTAAATACCAGGTTAGCTGATGAACAAGAATTGTAAGTTAATAAATCCACGTTCCTTAATGGTTTGGTATCTGTTACTGGATTTGAGAAATAATTGTTGAAATTAAGGAAAAACCTATGGAGAATTACAGTTTTCCTCATACCATCCGTATTGGCTCTCGGAAAAGTCAACTTGCTCTTGTCCAAACTCATTGGGTAAAAGACCGACTCCAAAACCAATTTCCTGATATTACTTTTGAAGTTCATACCATATCCACTCAAGGAGATAACATCTTGGATGTGGCATTAGCTAAAATCGGTGATAAAGGACTCTTCACTAAAGAACTGGAATTGGCAATGCTCAACCGCGAAATTGACTTTGCGGTTCACTCTCTCAAAGATTTACCAACTTGTCTTCCCGAAGGATTAATCTTAGCTGCTGTCACCAAACGAGAAAATCCAGCAGATGCCTTAGTTGTGCATGAAAAACATCAAGATCAGCAAATTGATACCTTACCAGCAGGTGCAGTAGTTGGTACTTCTTCTCTACGGCGACTGGCACAGTTGCGTCATCACTTTCCCCAATTGGTATTTAAAGATGTGCGAGGAAACGTGAACACACGTCTGGCAAAGTTAGATAGTGGCGAATATGATGCACTCATTTTAGCTGTAGCAGGCTTACAGCGATTGGGAATGGTTGATCGCATTCATCAAGTATTACCACCTGATATTTGTCTTTACGCTGTCGGACAAGCTGCTTTGGGAATTGAATGTCGTCATGATAACCTCCCCGTACTTTCACTTCTGAAGTTACTCGAACATCAACCAACTTGCGATCGCATTATAGCTGAACGTGCTTTTTTGCGGGAACTAGAAGGTGGTTGTCAAGTACCAATTGGTGTTCATACCCAACTAGAAGCAGATACTTTGACTTTAATCGGATTAGTCGCCAGTTTGGATGGCAAACATTTCATTAAAGAGAGTATCAGTGGTAAATCTAGCGAAGCAGAATCTTTAGGTATTCAACTGGCTGAAAATTTACGCCAACAGGGCGCACAGGAAATTTTGAATCAAATTAAAGCTGAACAATATAACTAGGATAAAGACAATGACTACTACCAATCATCAATCAACTACAACACTCTACTCAGTTTTTCAAGAAGAAAGTAGTCACTTTCATCAAGGCTATTGGGCAGAAGATATGCAGGAAGATAGATTAGATATAGCTCATGTCCGTTACTTGCAAGAACTGACAAAGACTCTATCCATCAAAACAGGCGATATTGTTCTAGATTTAGGATGCGGAGGCGGAGCAGGTGCAATATGGTTGGCTAAGACTTTTGGCTGTCATGTCCATGCGATTGATTTGGTGGCAGATAATGTTCTCAGAGCCAGAAAATCTGTCCAAAATGCCAACTTGGAAAATCTCATTGAAGTACATCAGATGGATGCCGTCAACATGAGTTTTGCATCTGATTTTTTTGATCATGTCATCGCCGTGGAGTCAATTTATCACATTCAAGATAAGCAGTCTGTGTTTAAGGAAATTCAAAGAGTTTTGAAGCCAAACTGTTATTTAGCAATTGCAGACTACTTATTAGAGTCATGTTCTTGCTTGGTGCGTCAGTTAGCGGCAGTGTTTTTTGAAAGTAAATACATGACCGGCATTAATGAGCATTATCAAATGTTTAAAGATGCTGGATTGCAAGTTGTAAGTGAGTTAGACGTAACTGAGGAGACAATCATCAGAACTTTTGATTGGGGTAAGCGGACTAATTACTCTTTATTAAGAACAATGCTCCGGGAAGCTTATGGCCCTATCGTTTACCATCTTACCAGCTTTGTTTTTTCGTTGCCAATTATTACTTTACCGAGAAAATTAGCCGCAGATAAAACTGTCAAAATGGAGTTTATCACTTGTGTAAACAGTAATTAGGAATCCTATTTAGATATGCACAGATTTAGTCATAGGAATAGTTGAAAGGTTATCTCTACTGTTGTAACTCCTTCACTAACTACATCTTTCCCTCCAGTTGATGCCACAATTTTAGTTACTTGAGCTTTGTATCATTGCAACAGAAAAAAACTAAAATTATCAATTTAGACAAGGTTTAATTATTGTTAGTAAATAACAACATTTTGCTATTTTCACCTCTTCATTCTTCAACAAAAGGTAAATCTTTTATGCTGCATCGCATTTCTATTCCTGTTGAGCATCCTCTTCATGTTGCTAATGTTTTAGCGGAGATTTTACATGGCAGTATTTTACGAGGTAGTGAGTATCCCTATAGTTATACTGTTTTAGTCAACGATGAATATGGTTCAGCAATAGTTTTATCCCCGGCAGGAAATGAAGTTATAGTAGGACAAAGTCGAGATAAATTTGAGTACCAATATAATCCCAATTACTCTGAGTTCTCCCCGGTACATTTAGCGATTTCTGTGCCATTGACGCAACCTGAGATTGAGAAAATTGCCCAGAGAGAAGGCTGGCATATGGCAGTAGGTAATCGGGGTCGCTTCAAGTTAATTGAGTTCTGGTTAGAAAACAAATTCTTATTAGAGCTAATCTTACCTGCAACAGTTCCTCAATATGTTAAATCTATGACTCCCCAAGAGTTTATGGTTTTAGCATTAATCATGGGTGGATTGAGAAAAATTCAGGCGATCGCATCTAGTTTTTCCAGCATCAAGTTTGGCTTTTAAAAATTGGGAATTTTAAATTATTAATATTAGGTCAATGTCTTATGCTTCATCACATTTCTATTGCTGTCGATGCTCCTCTCCATGTTGCTAAAGTGATCGCTGAAATTTGGCATGGGCGCGTTGTCCCATTTGCAATTTGTCCTGGTAGCTACATTGTTCTCAAAGGAGATGACTATGGAACAGCAATCGAGTTACTACCCTCTGGAATTGAAATGAGGCTCAAACAAAAAAAAGTTGTTTATGAGTATAATCATCATCACTCTCAATTTGCTTCTACACAGGTAACTATTTCTGTGCCTATCAGTCAGTATGAGGTGGAGCAAATTGCCATGCGTGAAGGTTGGCGGATATCAGTCGGCGATCGCGGTCAATTTCAAGTGATTGAGTTTTGGTTAGAAAACAAGTTTTTGTTGGAGCTAATGACTCCGATCATGTCTGAGCAGTATCTGAAATTTATCAAGCAACAAAAATTAGAATCACCAACAAAATCAACTATTTTTACGGCAAAATAGCAGGTAAATGATGGCGATCGCTTGATTTAATCCTCAAGCAGTAGCAAATACTTTACATCTATGGACTAAAATTTACAATGAGTTGGGAAGCCTACACTGACGGCTTGCGGTCAGTGTAGGTAGTCCACTCGTCTAAACTTGTAAAAAAGTTCAAACACAATATGACCGTCAATTTTGAAACTGACATATCTGTGCCTACATTTCGAGATCAAATACGGCAAATCCTCAACGTCGTACTAGCGATCGCTCAGGCAATTTCACCCTTCTTTGCAGATATCACTGGCATCGGTCAACCGATCTGGACACGCTCTAATGTTGTCGAAACGCCTGTTACACCTGCTAATTACACCTTCTTTATCTGGTTGTTGATTTTTTTGACTTGCATTGGCTATTCCGTCTATCAATCCCTACCTAGTCAGCGTTCCGACCCATTTCTACGCCGCATCGGCTTCTTTACTGCAGCTGCTTTCTTAGGCAGTACCCTGTGGGAGATTGATTACCAACTTCAGGGAGTAAATTGGCATTCTGTTGTGCTAATTATCTTTGTCTGGTTAATGATTGGCAACGCTTTTGTCGAAGTAGTACGCCGACATGGTTCATTTACAACCGCCCAAAAGTGGTTTGTTGTTTTCCCTGTGAGTGTGTTCACAGGATGGGAATCAATTGCCACTTTTGCGGTGATATCCCAAGCACTCAAAGTCTCTGGATTCGATTATTTCGGACTATCGGAGTTGAACTTCTCCATTATGACGGTGATTGTGGCAGGGATTATCGGTACTGTTGTCACTTTCTTGAGTAAAGGCAATTGGTATTGTGGTTTGGCAATTATTTGGGCGCTCATTGGGATTGTGATGGGCAATATCACAGGGCAGCAAAAAACTGCGATCGTCATTACAGCAAGTGGGATGGCAGTGCTAGTAGCTATCTCTTTACTGGGGGCGCGGATAGTAGATGAGGGCAACCGCATCTAAATAAATAGATCGAGGCAATTATTTGTTGCATGGATAGAATCATCCCATTCTCAAATAATTGCCCCTAAAGCTTGTAGTGAAGACCTTGTTGCTTCGGTAATCCCACTTACATCTGTGAACTTCGTACCACTATAAATATCCTCTGTTTTGAGAATTCTTAAATTTTTTCCACTCCTGACATCCCAAATCCTTATCGTTTCGTCTTCGCAACCACTAGCTAAAAGTTCACCAGTTGGATCAAAAACTACCGACCAAATCCAATTCCTTGTATGTCCGGCAAATGTTTTTGTACATTCGTAAGTCTTCAGGGACCACAGTTTCAGCGTCATGTCGTGATTACTACTTACCAGTGTCTGTCCATCGGGACTAAACGCCAGTGAAAGTGCCCACCCTGTTGGTAAACTCAGAACTTTAATACATGTACCACTCCTAACACTCCACAACCTGATTGTGCCATCAGGGCTAGAACTGGCTAGCATATTACCATCGGCACTGAAGGCGACTGACCAAACCCAACTTTTATGTCCTCCTAAAGTTTTAATACACTCACCAGTTTGAAAGTTCCACAATCTGATTGTTTCTTCCCAAGCACCACTGGCAATTATGGGAGAGTTTGGGCTAAACGCGATTGACCAAATTGCCGCCTCGTGTCCTGCCAAAACTCTCAAAACTTGTCCAGTCGATAAGTTCCATAACCTGATTGTGTTGTCTTCGCTACCACTTGCTAATGTACATCCGTCTGGCTGGAACGCAATTGAGCGTATCGTACCTTGATGTCCCTTGAGAGTATTCAAATTTTGACCTGTTTTAATGTCCCAAAGTTTAATAGTTTTATCTCCACTGCCACTTGCTAAGATGTCACCTTTCGGCGCGATCGCAACTGAGTAAACCAAATTACCATGTCCAACTAGACTTGTTACAGGCTCACTGGAATTTATCTGCCAAAGTTTGATAGTGCGATCATGCCCTCCACTGGCTAATATTTGACTATCAGGGCTAAAAGCAAGGGCAAGCACCTGATTAGAATATCCATGAAATGTTTTGCAGCATAGTCTTGTTTTGACATCTGTGAGTTTTAGTGTTTGATCTTGACTACCACTAGCTAACAAATCACCTTTGGGATTGAAGGCAACAGCAAACACCCAATTAGAATGTTCCTGAAATACTTTCACACATTGTGCAGTTTTAATTTCCCACAATCTCACGGTATAGTCATGACTGCCGCTTGCTAGCAAATCTCCCCGTGGGCTAAAACTGACGGAAAATATGCGATTTGTATGTCCATCAAGAGTTTCTAGACATTCTCCTGTACTAACATTCCATAACTTGATCGTGCAATCTTCACTGCCACTGGCTAATATTTGACCATCCGGACTCAGGGAAATTGACCGAATTCCATCGCAATGTCCTTGATATATTCTCAAACATTTACCTGTGTATATGTTCCATAATTTGATGGTGTGATCGTCGCTACTACTAAACAGCATTTTTCCATCGCCAGTGAAAGCAAGAGAAGTTACCCAACTCCTATGTCCTGTAAAAATTTTTAAGCACTTACCTGTACTTACTCTCCTCAGTCTTATGGTATTGTCATCACTCCCACTTGCTATGAACTCACCATCAGGACTAAAAGCCACTGACCAAACCTCCCCTGTGTGATCATTCCAGGTTTTGAGGCAATAATTGTCAGTCATATTCCATAGCTTGACTGTACAGTCACTACTCCCACTCACAAGCATCTTGCCATCATGAGAAAAAGCAAGGGAAACAACCCAACTGGTATGACCTCGCAGGATAAAAATTCTTTTTTGATCAGAAATTTTCCACAAGTGAATGTTTCCAGTGCTGTCTCCCCCAGCCATGAAATTTCCCTTGGGATCAAATGCAAGGGACATGATGCCACTGAAAGTTTCAGAAAAAGATGAATTTTGGAGATTTGCTCCATGAAAATTAGCCTTTTTCAAATTGATATTGCGTAAATCGGCTTGCAAAATCGTTAAAGAAGAAAAATCATATTCCCTTAAGTCTGCTCCTAGATAGCAAAGTATGTTTAAAACATTACCTGCTGTATAGCCAACATTCAAATGATAAGTATTGCGGAGATTTTTGAGGATTTTGAATAAGTGTTTTTCTAAATTATTTTTTCCTCTAAATACGAGTTTTAATTTATTGATTATCGGTTGAAGAATTAGATGATTTTGATGTTCTCTGACATAATCTTTCGCTGTAGCTTTGATTAATGCGTAATTATTAAATAAGGAAAACTCTTGGTTGATTATCTCCTCAGAAATTACTTGAGTAAATCGACAAATTACATAATCCATTAATACGGATTGCAATGTAAAATAACTATCAGAATGTTCAATCAAGAAACGCCTTCTTAGTGATTCTAATGTTTCTATTAGAGTGATTTTAGGAATTGGAGAAATTAAATCGTGAGATAATTCAGATATTGAAACTGGTTCTTGATTAATTGCCAGCCAGTACATGATATCTTTTTCAATATCTGATAAACGTTCAAAATGCTGATCTAATAAATCACGAATATCCCCAAATACCGTCATTTCATGTTGTAAAAATTCGTCAATATAGCCATTGAATAGATCTTGAATTGTAGAACCTACAATTTTTAATGCTAAAGGATTACCATTATACCATTCAGCCAATATATCAAATTTATCTTCTGATCCCTTCAGACTTTTACTCTTAAGAATTTTTTTACTTTCTAATTTTCCTAAACCCTTGATTTGAAATACTCGAACCGGAAAATTCTCTCCTTCCATCAAAGCTATTTCTTTGAGTTTTTCACGCGCTGTAATCACTAAACAGCTTTGATGTTCTGATTCACCTATCCGAGAAAAAAGTTCACTATACTCATTATATCCATCAATATATTGACCACAAGGGCAGCCAACACGTAACAATGTTTCTACATTATCGAGGATTAATAAACACCTTTGCTTTTTTAAACAATTAAGTAACAAAGATATTTTTTCATTAACAGTTATTTCCAGGTTTATTTCATATTTATGATCATCTACCAAGAATTGTATAATATCATCTAATACTGTATGAATTGATGGAGAATATTTAAGCGATCGCCAAATGATACAATCAAATTTATTACTTATTTTTTGCATTAGCTTAATAGATAAAGAAGTCTTGCCAATGCCACCCATTCCCAGAATAGCTACTAGTTTACAATTGTCTTTAAGCAACCACTCCTCTAGTATAGAGATATCTTCATTACGCCCGTAAAAATCTGAAACAGAAACTGCTTCTCCCCAATCTTGCCGTACAGTTGAATTTGAATTTGAATAATCGCTTTCTTCTAGATGGATTTTAAAAGCAGCAAAGAGATATTCAAGTGTTCGTTTATCAACTCCTTTACTACAATTTAATACCTTTCTAATAGTCAGAATATCTAAGCTAGTCATCTGACTAATATCTTCAAGACTATATCTCTTTCCAAAATTGTTATCAAATTCAGACTGCCGACGTGCTGCTTGCAACTTTTGCAAACCTTCATGAGTAAGACTAACTCCACGATTACGCTTTTGGTAATTCAAGGATTTTTGCATATTTGTAGACCTCAATTTACTCTCTGTGTTTAATATTTATTCTTCTTTGAGTTGTTCCAATTCTGGAGGATAAGCAGCATTCTTGTCTACATTTATTACTCTAGGCTGCTTGTTATCTCCGGCTTTCAAAACTTTTTTCAAGAATCTTTATGCTGATTTTCTATCTCGCTTCGCATTCAGCATAAAGTCTCATGTGTTTCCTTTTCTGTCTACTGTCCAATGCATCATTTTTTGCGACAGAACCATAACTGTAACTGCGGTAAAAAAACACTAACTTAATCTCCTTATATATCTAAAAAGTTGGATAACTTAGTGTGCCTTTTATCATCAGGGGTATCATACACAACTGTACTCAATATATAAAAGTGGTATGAATTAATATTTCACGAAAGTATAAACTTTTTTACTAATAAAAATAACATGTAATCCAAAATATCAATAAACCCCAAACTTTTGGAAATCAACGTAAAAATGGGGTTAAGAGGATGTTTGAAAAGTATTATGTTTAACACCAAAATCTCTTAACTGACATCTTGCACAAAAGTATTAATACTGGTTTTTGATATCATTAATAAACATATATTTTTATCAATAACACGAAAAATTAAGTTTTTTAGCCTGCGTAGGCAGGCTTTGCTTGTATAGCCGAGGCAGTTGCGGTGGTGAGGTAGTGTGGTCTTGGGGGTGAGGTAAAATTTGTGTACTTTACTCAACTGAAAACCGCTATATTACTATATTACTATATTACTGGCTCTGAGCTTGAAGATGAGGAATCCCAAGATTAAAATGCCAAATTACTTCGCGAGTATTCATCGCGAAGTAATTTTCTCGCCTCTATGTTTTTCAAAAATTGGGATGCTTCCAAAATCAACGATGAAACCGATAACTGAAGTAGCACAAATTACTGATATTGTGAAAAAGTAAAAAATATCTTGTGGTACTTATGAATCGTCGTGACTTCTTAACTTGGGTTGGTGTAGGGTGTGTATCTACTAGTTTACCAGTTGCGATCGCAGCCTGTTCTCCAGATAATAATAATCCCCCAGCAACATCTACAAATCCAACAACACCTACAAATAATGAAGATTGGCAAAAGGTTGGCTCAGTTGCAGATTTGGATAGTAAGGGTCAATTACTAGCTAAAAATTCACCCATTGGTCCAGTATTGATTGTAGGTACATCTAAAGATAATAATCTGATTGCTGTCAATCCTAAATGTACCCATGCAGGTTGTATAGTGGGATGGGAAACTGACAGCAAAAAATTTCTCTGTCGCTGTCATGGCTCTGAATTTGGGATTGATGGACAGGTGCTCAAAGCTCCTGCCAAACAACCCATACCCACCTACACTGCTAAAGTGGAAGGTGACGCAGTGCTAGTTAAAAAAGTCTAGACACAGAGAAATTCCGCACTTAAGCCCATATCTGCCGTCATTTGACGGATTTCTTCCTCGTAAACAGGATTCATAATTAATATTAATTCTGGTTGATAATCCCGTAAGAAATCCGGCGCAACAATTCTTTGACCCGTTCCAGCCACATACATTCCTTGTTTGCGGGGATTAAGGTCTACTATAAATTCAATCTGATTCCTATTCTTTAACAAATTGAGGAAAGTTACCCCTTTAGAACCTGCACCCCACACTACTGTGCGTTGGTCTTGACTAGTGATATACTCCAGCTTAGTTTGCCAAGCTTCTACCTTGTTGGCAAATCTACTACCAAAGGTTTGAATATCTTGGGTAAGTTGTTGCAAATCACTAATTTGTTGTTCGTCCATTTCCCTATTGCTCTCTCCTGGTACAGCCTCTAGGCAGAGAAACTGATTGCGAAATTCCTCAGAGGTTTTTTGTACCTGGAATCCATTGGATGCAAAAGCGTGGGATAAGCATACCGGAGCAAAATAGCAACAATGTTCGTAGATAATATCCCAAATAGCCATGTTTTGGAATGTATCTAAAGCATTGGGAACTTCAAAAAAGATCGCTGTATTGTGACGATTACCAATGGCTTTGCGGAGATTTGCTAACAAAGTATTTGGTTGAGGAATATGCTCTAATGTATGCCGACAGCAAATAAAATCACTGGCATAATCTGCATATTTATCGGAATAGTAATCTTGAATAAATGTGGTTTTATCTTTAACCTTTTCATGTTCTGGTAAGGGTACATAGGTGGGGTCAAATCCTACTCCCCGGTTATTACCCAGTTCGCACAATGAAACTAAAAATTCTCCCTTGCCGCAACCAATTTCAATAATGTCTTGATTTTGTAAGTTATGAGTTTCTATTAATCTTTCCGCTAAAGATTGAGAATAATTTTGAAATCTGGGAGAAAAATCTAAGGAGTTTTCATAAGCTTGGGTATAGTCTAATAAAGATGGGTCAAACGCTACATTGCCAATGAAACCACAGCTAGAACAGAAAGCTAGCTTAATATCTCCCTTATCACAATTTTGGGCATCTTTTTTTTCTGGCCAGAGAACATTACAAAAGATGGGCATCTCTAACATTTCAAAAAATATTTCAAAATGAGAAGAGCCGCATACAGGGCAGATATGTTGAGATGGATTATTCATGAATTTCTCTATACCTTTTCAACATCAAGAATTTTATCTCCCTTTGAGAGAGGGAATAGGGAAGGGGGAACAGGCAACAGTGAGTTTTTTGGAGTAAGATGCTTGCATTTGGGGAGCATCCCAAATATTTAAGTTTGTAACGCTTAAAACACGTAGGGTGTGTTATCGACGAGAGTACGGCACCATCCGGTAATATGGCGGGCGTGCGTATAGCCCTAACCCTAACAGGGTGGCTAGCCTGCGGCAAAGCTGTGCGAACAACGGGCATGGCTTCGCTAAAAGCTAAAGCCATAACACACCCTACAAGTACCTAATTTTATTCAACAATCAAACCGGATTCCTATAGAACTATGTACGCAACTAAATGTACAAAATTAATTTAATATTTTGTCGCGGTAGAACATAGGGAGGAAAACAGGAAGCATCCCTGTTAAAAAAATATGTAGTGGGAGCCGGAAAGCTCCCTAATGTCCAGGAAGCGGGCAAGATGCCCGCACTACAATATTTAATATTTGGGATGCTCCCATTGTTTTCCCCAACGAAGGATTTATCGCTTACAGAGGAATAACTTTTGTCGATACTCCCATGTCATCCAGCATTTTTTGAATTTCTTGGCAATAGATAGAATTCATGACAATTACCGTATCTGGTTGATATTCTTTCAAAAACTCCGGAGACATGATTTGTTTACCAACTCCAGGAATAAATTTGCCATGACGGTGGGGATTAATATCAACCACATATTGAATTTTGTCGATGGTATCTAGGGTGGTGAGGAAAGCAACACACTTAGAGCCAGAACCCCAAACAACCACTTTTTGACCTTGTGCTTGCATAGTTTCTAGCTTCTGCTTCCAATCATCCAACTTGTTCTGAATATTGTCAGCGAAGTATTTGACATCCTCGATGGTTTGCGCCAAAGTTTCTTCAAAAGGATGAATTTTATCCGAGGTTGTAGCCACTGGTATGGCTTCAATAAATAAATATTGATCCCCATAATCCCGGTATAAATCGGTGACTTCAAAACCGCAAGCACGGAACAACCGAGCTAAGGAACCAGGGGTAAAATAGGAGGTGTGTTCGTAGTAAATATCCTCAAAAGCCATATCCTTGAGGACACGGGTGGTATCGGGAATTTCAAAGAACACGGGAATGTGGCGATCGCCGATAGAACGGCGCACAGTGGTGATAAACTCAAAGGTGGGCTGAATGTGTTCTAAGGTGTGACGACAGCAGATAAAATCACCCACATATTTGGCGTGTTGTTCGCCATAATAGTCTTGAATGAAAGTTACCCGTTCAGCAGCTTCACTGTTAACTCGTCCGGGAACAACGCTGGGGTCAATACCTACACCGCGATTATTGCCTAATTCACACAATAACAGTAGAAAATCCCCTTTGCTACAACCAATTTCCACAATATCTTTGTTGTGGAGGTCATATTTTTCAATTAAACGATTGGCTAAGTCTAGGGCAAACTTGTTAAATGTGGGAGAATAGCTTTGTTGGTCTTCATAATTGGGAGCATAGGCTGACCATTTGCGATCGAATTCAATGTTGGTGATAAAACCACAATGGTCACAAAATCCTAGAACTACATCTCCACAGGGGAAATTCTGTGCTTCCTCCTGGCTGGACATCATTAAGCAGCTATGGACGGGAACCTGAGGTACTTCATAAAACAGGGATAGTCCTTTGTGTCCGCAATTTGGGCAAGTGTATTCTGCCAATTTAGCTGCTGATGTTGATTGCTCTGATAATACTTGATTTCCAACCATTAAAATTATCTCCAATTGGTTTTAAAACGATCGATTTTTCCAGTTCGCACAAATTTACCAGTTTATATCTTGTGCTCAATTCATGTAATAAAGAGGAAAACCGGAAGTATTTATTCCATAGTCAGGAGTCAGAATTAATCATATCCTGACTCCCAATAAGTAAGAATTTTAACAACTACACAATTTTGGGTTGAGGAATGGGAACGATAAACTTACCACCCTTTTGCTGATAAGCTTGCTGCTGTTGCATAATTTCCTCAGCAAAATTCCAAGCCAAAATTAATACATAATCAGGCATATCTTCTACAATTCGGGATGGTGGCACAATTGGTAAGTGATTGATACTCATAAACTTACCCTGCTTAAACTGGTTTAAATCGGCAACATAGTCTAACAGGGTTTTATTGATACCAAAATAACTTAGTAAAGTGGTTGCTTTTGCTGCCGCACCATAACCAACAACCTTCTTGCCTTGACGCTTCAAATCCCAGAGAATATTTAATAAGGATTCCTTAACTTCAGCAATGCGATCGCCAAATTCTTGATAATAATCTATCCGATCTACTTTACGCTCAGATTCCATTTTTAACAAGGACTTGACAGAATCCTGAACCGCTTCTTGCTTCTCAATAAATAGGCGCAAAGAACCACCGTGGATTTTTGTCCGTTCCACATGATTTAAATACAAACCATGTCTGCGGAACAACTTATCCAAAGCTGTGACGGAGAAGTAACACAAGTGCTGGTGGTAAATCGTATCAAATTCGCAGTGATCAACTAAATCTACCACATAGGGTGCTTCAATTACCGCTACTCCAGTATCTTTTAACAAAGTCCCGAATCCAGCCACAAACCCATTTAAATCGGGAACGTGAGCCAAGACATTATTTGCTAAAAATACATCTGCTTGTTTACCTTCCTCCACCAATTTAATTGCTAAATCCTTGGTGAAGAAAGTACACATGGTAGGTACTCCCGCCTCATTCGCCACCGCCGCAGGTTTTTCGGCAGGGTCAATTCCTAATACGGGAATGCCCTTTTCCACAAAGTTTTTCAGCATATACCCGTCATTACTAGCAGCCTCAACCACTAAACTATTACTATCTAGAGGTCGGGACTTGATGATTGCCTGGGCACTGTCACCAAAATGTTTCAATAGAGATGGTGATACTGAAGAAAAATAGGGATAATCATCATAAAACAGGATTTCTGGCGGTACTGTTTCATTAATCTGTACCAGTCCACAATCGGGACAAAATGCCAAATCCAATAAAGCTGTATATTCGGGTTTTTCTAATTGGTCTTTGGTTAACAGTCTATCCGCCAGGGGAGTATAACCAAAATCAATAATTAACTCTAAATCTGGATTGCCACAAGAACGGCAGATGGGCTGAGAATTGGGCATTAAAATTTACTCCTATCACCTGATAGCGATAAGCAGGAGGCTTGACGCTTCCTGTATCGCATCAATAATTTTGTTGTGGTCTTTTTATAGATATTCGCAATCCTGAATCAGTAGGTTTGATTTTAATGCCTTACTGTTAGCAAGGCAAAACCTACAGAATTCAGGAAAGCACTGTTGTCAACCATGGATAATATTCAAAGGACGAGAGTTAGTCCTAGAATTGAATTACACAGCTGCTTCAGTCCGCCAGCGTAGATTATTATCTAGGCGAGATTCACGCAGTAATTTTTGGATGTGGGCAATTCGTTGGTATCTCGGTCCTTCAAATTCTTCCAGGGTTAACCCAACTTGTTTGTAGATGTTATAAAGTTCTTGCGCTCCCTTAGTCGCATTCCATTGTGGTTGGAAATCCGGTAGGGTATTAAGGATTTTGCTGCAATTAACTCGATAACAACGGGTATCAGGTGCTACTCCTTGGGCATATTCAATGCGACAGCCCGGTACAGTTTTTTCAACTATGTTGGCAATGTCCCGAATCTGGTAATTATCCTCGTTGCGTCCCACATTGAAAGCTTGATTGTGAATCAATTCCCTAGGTGCTTCCATGACAGCAACAAAAGCCCGAGAAATATCTTCAATATGAACGATAGGTCTCCAGGGTGTACCATCGCTTTTAATAAATACCTTACCTGTGGTAAACGCCCAAGCTACCAAATTGTTTAACACCAAGTCAAATCTGAGTCTAGGTGATACACCATAGGCAGTAGCATTACGTAGGAAAGTAGGAGAAAAGTTGTCGTCTGCTAGTTTAGCAACATCTTGTTCTACCTTGACCTTAGAAATGCCATAGGGGGTGACGGGATTAAAATCTGATTCTTCTGTTAACCAGTCAGTGCCACCTGCACCATAGTTACTACAAGAAGAAGAAAAGATGTAACGACTGACTCCCGCTTGTTTGCTTAACTCGGCCAACTTCACCGATGCTTGGTGGTTAATATCATAGGTGAGTTCGGGGTTAAGATTTCCCAAGGGATCATTAGATAGTCCGGCTAAATGCAATACAGCATCAAACCCTTCTACATCCTCTAATTGAATATCGCGGATATCTTTTTTAATTTCAGGTATTTCTGGCATACCTTCGCCAAAAGTGCTGTTTTCGTATAAATCGCTATCTAAACCAACTACTTCATGCCCCTTAGCTACCAGCATGGGCGCGAGTATCGTGCCGATGTAACCTTTGTGTCCCGTTAGTAGTACTCGCATTATCTTCTATGTCCTCCCAAATTTTCCAAGGTGCATTACCATTCGACCACAGAGTTTCTAGCCTTCGCTTATCCCTTAAGGTATCCATGCATTGCCAGAAGCCTGTGTATTTATAGGCCATTAATTGTCCATCTTTGGCTAAAGATTCCAATGGTTCTTTCTCCCATTGAGTATCATCCCCAGCGATGTAATCAAAGACTCCCGGTTCCAAGACGAAGAATGCACCATTAATCCATCCGTCTTTGGTTTGGGGTTTTTCTGAAAATTCACAGATCTGGTCTCCATCCAATTCCATATGTCCGAATCTAGATGGTGGGTGTACTGCTGTCAGGGTGGCTAGCTTACCATGGGATTTATGGAATGCTAGTAGTTCTTGAAGATTAATATCTGAGACCCCATCTCCCCAAGTAAGCATGAAGGTTTCATTACCCATGTAGGGTGCTAATCTTTTGATCCGTCCGCCAGTATTGGTATACAAACCAGTATCAATTAAATCTACGTTCCAATCTGGTTTGTATCCCCCGTGCATTTGCACGTTCCCTTGGCGCAGGTTCACTGTCAGATTGCTGTTGAGGGAACAGTAGTCCACCATATATTTTTTGATGACTTCTGCTTTATATCCCAAAGCAATGACAAAGTCTTGGAAGCCATGATGAGCATAGTTCATCATGATATGCCACATAATTGGCTTCCCGCCTATTTCTACCATTGGCTTCGGCTTTTCTACCGTTTCCTCAGATAGACGCGTCCCCAGTCCTCCTGCCAGTATTCCTACTTTCATATGCACATGAAATTTGAGAATTTATTACGTCTATTGATAACACAAAATGATTCTTAGTTAAGTAATTTCACTTTATATTGATAAAAGTCTCTATTTATCTCAAAAAATTTAAGAAACTTTCATATACAAATGGTTCTATTTCCGATAGCAATTTTCATAACGTTTTGATAAATAAATTTCTGGTAAATCTTGAATCGCTAGCTATAGCTAATGATTGAATAACATTCCCAACTGTAGATATTTTTTTCAGTGAATACTTACTTTTTAAGATAATAAAAATGATTTTTGACATCCCTCTAAAGAGGTATTTTGTAAATATTTCATGTTGCTTCGCTGTTATGTTACAGAATTTAGCGCAAAGCCCACGAGTAGCTGGGTGAATTTAGATGAGTCGCGGGCATGAGCGATCCCCGACTTCTATCCTAGGAATCGCTGCAATGTGCAGATATTGATTCAGAAGTCGGGGATCTGTTACCTAGCCTGATGAACTAAGATGAACTAATCAGGGACTATGCTCAAGATTTTGGTTCAAAAGTTCTGTAAAGAGCGTTGAGCTTCTGCTGATACTGCTTCTACTTCATCTTGAGCAAGAGTTTCTAAGATAGATTGGGCTTGGGCGCCTCCCAAACGATTTAAAGCCTGCACCAGTCGAAAGCGTAATTGCCAGTCTGAATGGTTAGCGTAGGGGGCCAACAGAGGAATTGCTTGGATATCGCCTAACTCCCCTAAGGAGCTAATGGCAGCAGTTTTGATTAATTCATTGTCTGATACCAGTGCCTCTTGTAAAAGTCCAAAAGCACGAGTATCTCCCAACTCTCCTAAGGTAGCAATAATACTAAATTGAACTATCCATTCACCAGTAGTCTGGTACAAATGTTGTAAATCATCAAATGCTACGCTCAACTTCAGAGCGCCCAAGCAGTCAGCTGCAGCTGCTTGAACATCTGGTTCTGGATCATTGAGTAAGCGATCGCGTAATATCTTTAAAGATGCATCTAAATCTTGCCCGCCCAAGGTATCTAATTGGCTAATAGCTGAATAACGAACGCGAGAGCTTGGATCGTCGATCGCACCTTGAATTAACTCAAAACCGATGTTTGGTTCCAACTGACGGATTTGATTAACAGCCCGCAAGCGTACACCTAAGTCTTCAGAACTTAACAACTCCTTGACAGATTCGGGGGTAATACTCATGTAATCATCCTGGTTTTGCAAATAGGGAGTAGGGATTGAAGGAGGCAGCTCAAGTTGGAGGCACCGGGAGCAGAAGGTTCCCACCACACTCATCCGGTGTTCCCTATTCCCTGTTCCCTTGAATCTAAAATCTAAAATCTAAAATTATTCAATTAATCTTGGCTGGCTGCCATAGCGCGAATGATATCACCACGGGTGAGGATACCAACTACTTTTTCTTCACTGTCAAGTACTGGTAATCGATGCACATTGCGATCGCTCATTATTTTTGCCGCTTGTTTGAGAAGTGTATCGCTCTTGGTGGTAATGGGATTTTTACTCATGGCATCCCCTACATTTTGTCCTAGTGCCTTATGCAAATCCCGTTCGTAAGTGGCGGGATTTTGGAGGTAAATCACACTATCTAGAAACATAATGTATGCAGGTGGAGTTATGCCAGTTTCTTGCCACATTAAGTCCGCTTCCGAAATAATGCCCACCAATTTACCAGCATCATCCACAACAGGTAATCCACTAATACGTTTTTCAGCCAAAATCTGAATGGCTTCTTGGAGAGGTGTTTCGCGCCGGACAACAATTGGATCGCGGCTCATTACATCGGCAACAGTTTTAGGCATTTGTTTGTTAAGACCTTTTATCAATCACTTTGGCATTATTGTAGAAAATTACCACTCTTGACCAGATGGGGCGCAATAGATTGTTACTTGCATTGATTTGAGTAATGGAGTAGAGGTAGGGTTTCCCCGCCGGTCGAGAAGGAGGGAAGGAGTGATGGAGGGAAGGAGTGATGGAGTAGGGGCGGGGTTTCCCCGCCCAGAGGGAAGGAGGAGAAAAATTAACAGTAGAGAAGCGATCGCATCCCTACTGTTAAGTTCGGTTAAATTAATTGAAATTTCCGGAATTATCTCCGTCTGGAGGTAGTTTGTCGGAGTTCCCGTTTTTCTTTCTCTTGGCGACGGCGATCGCGCCAATTTGCTAGGGTTAAATAACCAACGCCACCTGTTACTACTATCAGCAGTACAAAGGCGACTAAAGCCAAAATACTCAGGAATGGACTTTCCACGGTTCTCTTATAGTCCGTTGCGTCCCCAAACTACCATAGCAATCGACCATGTGAAAAGGGTCAACAGTGAAACCCAACCTAGTGTCAAAATCATAGCGATCTTTCTGTGCCAATTTACAAAACGACTTCAATCTTTATCATACTGGGAATAGTTAACCCCTTGGCGGAAGTTAAAAGTCAAAAGTTAGATGAACGATACTGGTAACTCTATTTTGCTGGCAGAACGACTTGAGTCCCTCAAAGCAGGTATTATTGGGGGTTTGTGCCTCCTCTGTGCCTTCGGTATTACGGCTTGGCTGGCTCACTTATTACAATTACCTAGTTTGAGATATAAAAATGTATTAGATTTACACCTGATTCTCAGTGCAACTACGGCTACTTTTTCTGGATTTTTGTTTGGCGTTACCTACCGCTACATTATCCGCCAAGACGAAAATCCCCATCTCAAATCGGGTGCTGTGCTTGCTTTCGGGTTAGTCAGGGGTTTAACTCAAATAGATATGGGCTTCAACCTAAATGATACAGTAATGCCTGCCATGATTTTGGCGATCGCCAGCTTGCTCTGGTTCTTTTTGACAGCTAAGTGTTTAGATTTATCAATAAAATGGGGTTGGCTCAAACCTTTTACTTCTAGTAATAAATAACACATGATAAACGCAAGACATTTTCTCATCATTGATTTAGAAGCTACTTGCTCCAAGGACAATAGTATTCCTCGTCGTCAGATGGAAATCATCGAAATTGGGGCGGTGATGTTAAATCCCTCAACATGGAAGATTGATTCTGAATTTCAGCAATTTGTCAAACCAATAATTCATCCTCAATTAACAGATTTCTGCACGGAATTGACCACTATTAAACAACAGGATGTAGATGCAGCACCTACTTTCCCTGAAGTAATTACTGAATTGAAAAAATGGATTTTCCCTTTTCCCAATTATGTATTTTGTTCTTGGGGAAACTATGACAAAAATCAATTTATCCAAGATTGTAAATTTCATCAAATTCCTTATCCGTTTGCTTCCGAACACAGAAATATCAAACAGGAATTTTCCGAATATTTAGGGGTATCCAGAAAATTTGGCATGGCACAAGCTTTGCAGTATCTAGGCATGGAATTACAAGGTACGCATCATCGAGGAATTGATGATGCTCGTAATATTGCTGCTATCTTCCGGCATATGCATATTCAGTAGGAGAGTCAGAATAATTCGTAATTGATAATTGATAATTCATAATTAGGGTCTGCTGAATAACTGAAAAATATTGATTTATCAATGCTTTTAGGCTACTTTATTGGGGAATAAGTGCAAGTCAATTAGGATTTTAGATTTATTAATTGCCACCAAGAAGGGGTGGTAATGCAATTTGGTAATCGACTCAACATCAAATTTTCTCCCTGGAGTTAATATCTAGGATTGATCATATAATTATCAATTAGAATTAGCAGGCAAAGAAAGTAGTTCGAGTCAATGAAATTGGAGAATTTATTTTCTAGTTTTCCCTAATAAAGAATCTCCATTGGTAATGGCAAGTAATTAGGTAAAAAAAAACCCACGTTTCACCGCGAAGCAGAGCGTGGGATGAATTATAGAGAGATGTAGTCACAAAATCTTGTATTAGTCGTAAGCGTAAGGATTTTTTTGCCTACGAATTTTCAAACACCGCTTTTCCTGTCGTCTGCTGTACGCATTATTCATGCACCGGCGAAATCTTTGACGGCGTTCTCTGTCCCAACGTCTAGCTCTCCATCTGTTATTACCTTCGTTAGTTCTACCAAAAATTCTTCTACATTCCCTTATTTCACGTCTGCTATCAGCTTTCCTTAAACAAGAGTTATATCTTCTACTCCTTCGGTATCTACCTTCATTAGTTCTACCAAAAATTCTTCTACATTCCCTTATTTCACGTCTGCTATCGGCTTTCCTTAAACAAGAGTTATATCTTCTACCCCTTCTTCGGTATCTACCTTTTGCCGATCTACCGAAAACTCTTTTACAGTATTTTTTTTCTTCTCTACTATCTGCTCTCCTCAAACAAGAGTCATATCTTCGGCTCTCCTTGTTTAGTTGCGCTATTGTATACTCTAAATTGTCTGCTTGATTTTGATTGAGAAGAC
The DNA here is from genome assembly GCA_030065055.1 of Calothrix sp. MO_192.B10. Taxonomy (GTDB): domain Bacteria; phylum Cyanobacteriota; class Cyanobacteriia; order Cyanobacteriales; family Nostocaceae; genus Calothrix_A. The sequence continues at coordinate 40,240 of JASJDS010000098.1, read as the reverse complement.
TTTCTTCTGCTGTTACTGGAATGCTACTGGTAAAGATGCTAACAAAGACTGCCATACCCGTTGCAGAGAGTTTCCAAAAATTTCTCTGGAATAACATCATAAATCCTCTTAAATATTGGCTGAACAGTATGGATAAAACCTTGAAGTAAGTGCTGTCAGTGACTGATTAAATATTTATTAAGTTCCCGATTCGGTCATTCAATTTTAGATTTTAGATTTTGGATTTTGGATTCAGAACGACCCCCGCGACGACGACAGTCGCTCTGGGTAGCACGAGTCGTGACCCTATATCTAAAGCCAAGGTTTTGAAATAATGATAGTAAACTTCTTTTTTATCCAAGAATGAATCTGAGGGCTTGTATCCAGTATATTTATTGGTCACAAATTTCTCTAAATAATTTACTTTTCAAGTATAAATATATGATTAGATTTATGTCTCTATAACGCTATGAAGATTTAGTGAATTAATCGGGAAGCAAAATATAAATAAATCTCAGTATTTACAGCCTGTACAAATCTACCATAATATGCATAACGAGATTGTCTGGTTATTCAACAAAAAATGGCAAAAGTATTATAAGTGTATTTCATGAAATCTTTTCTTTCGCGCATGGAGGCGGTACAATCGCCCATTATTCCTGTAGTTGGTGAATTAATTAAAAATTGTCCGGGAACGATTTCCTTAGGACAAGGCGTGGTTTCCTATTCTCCACCCTCAGAAGCGATAGATTTTTTATCTAAATTCCTCGCCGAACCGGCTAATAATCTCTACAAAGCTGTGGAGGGAATTCCTCCTTTAACCACAACATTGACAGCAAAATTACAAACATTTAATGGGATTGAAATAACCTACGAAAACTGTATAGTTGTCACAGCTGGTAGCAACATGGCATTTATGAATGCCATTTTAGCCATAACTTCTCCTGGGGATGAAATTATTCTCAACACACCCTATTATTTCAACCATGAAATGGCAATTTCCATGGCGGGGTGTCGTCCAGTATTAGTACAAACAGATGATAATTATCAACTGCGTCCCCAGGCAATTGTCGATGCAATTACTCCTAAAACCCGTGCAGTAGTCACCATTTCCCCCAATAATCCCACGGGTGCAGTTTATCCACAAGTAGCATTACAACAGGTTCATCAAATTTGTAGCGATCGCAATATCTATCATATCAGTGATGAGGCTTACGAATACTTCACTTATAACGGGGTGAAACATACTTCCCCTGGTGCATTCCCTAACAGCAGCCAACATACCATTTCCCTTTACAGTCTTTCTAAGGCTTATGGATTTGCTAGTTGGCGTATTGGCTATATGGTAATTCCCCAGCACCTCCTAGCATCAGTAAAGAAGGTTCAAGATACTATTTTGATTTGTCCCCCTGTAGTTTCCCAGTATGCAGCGTTGGGCGCATTGCAAGCACAACCAGATTATTTAGAGAATCACATTGCTGAGTTGGCACAAGTGCGGGAGGAGGTAATTGAGTTACTCAAACCCCTAGAAGGATTATGTACCATTGCCCCTGCTGATGGTGCTTTTTACTTTTTCCTCAAGGTTCATACCCAAATGGATGCCTTTGAGCTAGTCAAGCAACTCATCTGCGAGCATCAAGTTGCAGTCATTCCCGGTACAACCTTTGGTATGGATGATGGGTGTTATTTACGGGTAGCTTATGGTGCGCTGCAAAAAGATACGGCGAAGCAGGGAATCGAAAGATTAGTTAGGGGTTTACAGACCATTTTGGCTTAGGATAAGTGATTACATCCATAAACCTCATCCATGTTTAAACCTGGAGTTTCTAATTATTCAGATAACCTCAGTTCGGGTTAAGGAGGTTTATTTACCGTTAATTGGCTGAAACGACGCAAACACGTTGACTGATACCAAAATCAATCAACCGTATAATGAGGGTTGCAGCTTATCCCGAACTCAGGTTCAGATATGTCATTGCGACGTAAGGAAGCAATCCCAAAGTCTACAAACTCATGGGATAAAACTACGGTTCTCAAGGTAGACGAGGTTGAATTTACCATTTCAGTATTAACAAGAATATAATGGCTATTTTTCATAAAATCATTGAAATTAAAACAAATCCAGGAATTAATATTCACAACATTACTCCACAAATTCAAGATTTAATTACAGCAACCCCAATACAAAATGGTCAAGCTTTAATTTTTTCTCGCCACACAACCACTGCATTAGCTATCAATGAATACGAGGAAAGACTATTAGAAGATATCAAAGTATATTTACGTAAATTAGCACCAGAGTCAGATAAGTATTTACATAATGATCTGCATTTAAGAGCGAATATTCCCCCAGACGAACCCATGAATGCTCACTCTCACCTTATGGCGATGACTATGAGTACTAGTGAGGTAATTCCCATTGTGGATGGCAAATTAGCTTTGGGAACTTATCAATCGGTATTATTTTTTGAATTAGATGGAGCGAGAAATAGGACTATATTTTGTCAAATTTCTGGAGAAGGGTAAGAAAATGGTGAGGTTATCAATAAATTGTGTTGCATTAATTTTGACAATTCGCGGGTGTGAGCGATCCCCGACTTCTTTAAGAAGTCGGGGATCTGTTATCCCTCACTAGGGTATTATTGTGCGTATTTGACTATCCCAGCGCGATTCTCCTATAAACAAACTCTTCCTTAACCTGTAATTTATGCAAGTCTAGCGAGCGCTTAAAACACGTAGGGTGTGTTACCGCAAAGCGTAACGCACCATCCAGTAATCTTTTAGGTGCGGAGTGCTTTTAGCATAACGCACCCTAACAAGTACTACAAGTACCTAATTTTATTCAACAATCAAATCGGATTCCTATATTTAGTTTAAAGTTCGCTATCATCCCTACTCCACTTCGTGCTCGGGTAGGGTCTTCTCACCCACAAATGATAAACTATTACGCGCTGAAATATTTTCCTTGACAAACTCAGGCTACATCATTTAAAGGAAGTTTAGATATTTGATTGTAAATTTCTGCATTTTCTTCCAGAGCTTGACGTACATCGTATTGCGTTTGTAAATTCAACCAAAACTGAGCACTATTACCAAAATAACGAGATAAACGCAAAGCTGTATCTGCTGTAATACTGCGTTTTCCAGATAAAATTTCACTAATTCTTGTTTGAGCTACACCTATATCTTTGCTCAAACGATAAGGGGTGATATTGAGGGGTTGCAAAAATTCTAGTTGTAATATTTCCCCAGGGTGTATATTTGGTAAACGGTTACTATTCATAATCATTTCCATAAGTCAGTGGTAATCTACTATTTCTACTTCCGAAACATTCTTCTCCTCCGTCCATACAAAGCAGATTCGCCATTGTTCGTTAATACGAATACTGTACTGTCCCTTCCTATCGCCAACTAGTTTTTCTAAGCGATTACCAGGTGGAACGCGCAAATCATTAATTGAGGTTGCAGCATCAAGAATCAGCAGTTTTCGTAAAGCAGTCTTTTGGATATTCGGCGGCAAATCAGAAGATATAAAGCCGTCAAAGATGAGCTTTGTTTCCTCAGATTTAAAACTAACAATCACAATCCTATCGCTTTACGTTACTATCGTCAAACGTTAGTATATCCTGCCACCGAAATAAACTGAACAAACACCTCTCTTCCTCTGCGTCCTCTGCGTCTCTGCGGTTCATAAAATTCCCCCTCTCCACAATCGAAGAGGGGGTATCATATTACGCGCTAAAGTACTTCGCTACGGGGTGATAAGTAATAATCGCCGTCGTAGACTGTTCCGGATACAACTGCTCACTTTCATCCATATACATCTTAATTCGGTCAGTTTCCAGCAGTTCCAACTGCTTGTACTGATCCTGAATATTGGGACAAGCAGGGTAGCCAAAACTATACCGAGAACCTCGATACCTCTGGGCTAGTACATCCCGAATATTATCAGGGTCTTCTCCTCCAAAACCAAGCTCACGGCGGATTCTCGCGTGTGTCCACTCAGCTAATGCCTCAGCCACTTGCACTGCTATACCGTGAAAATACAGATAGTCTGTGTATGAATTATCGGCAAATAACTTTTGGGCAAACTCCGTAGCTACTTCACCCACCGTCACCGCTTGCATGGGGAATACATCAACCACTCCCGACTCCTTCGGTGCAAAGAAATCGGCAATACACAACCGTCGCAGGGATTTTTGTCGGGGAAACTCAAAACTGGTAACTATCTCCTTCGCGTCCTTTGCGTCTTTGTGGTTATATATATAAAGCGTATTCCCCTCAGCCTGACAAGGGAAATACCCATAAATCACCTGGGGATGCAACAAGTTCTCCTCAATTACCCGTTGCTTCCAAGTTTCTAAGATGGGATAAACTTTCTCTTGTAAGAAAGCTTGATACTCTTCCTTAGATTGGTCTTTTGGCTTTCTAAACTGCCATTGTCCAGCAATCAAAGCCTGTAAATCCAAGTACCAGAATAACTCTTCCAGGGGAATATCTTCTGGTTGCAGTAGCTTAGTTCCCCAGAAGGGTGGTGTGGGACGTTCTGTATCAATGTCAACGGCTTCAGAACGGCGAGTATCAATGATTTGGGGTTCTGCTGGTTTTTTCTTTGTTTGCTTATCTTCCCCTGCTGATTTATGACCATTTGAGGATTCTGCTTCGGCAAATTCTCCCAAAAATCCTTGGATATCATCCCATTGTTCAGCGGCTTTGGCTGGCATGAGTTTATCCATGAAATGCAAGTCAGAGAATGCATCTTTACCGTAAACCACTTTACCGTTATAGGTGTTTTGGCAGTCTTCGTGGACAAATTTGGGAGTTAGTGCCGCACCACCTAAAATTACGGGAACGGTAATACCCTTTTCGTTAAATACCTGCAAGTTCTCCTTCATAAACGCCGTGGATTTCACCAATAAGCCACTCATGGCAATACAATCGGCTTTATGCTGGTTATAGGCTTCGATGATATTTTCCACTGGTTGTTTGATTCCCAGGTTAATCACCCGATAACCGTTGTTGGAAAGGATAATATCTACCAAGTTTTTACCAATATCATGGACATCACCCTTAACCGTGGCAATAATAAAGGTTCCCTTGGCGTTGTCTTCCTCGGCTTCGGATTTTTCCATGTGGGGTTCAAGGAAAGCCACCGCCGCTTTCATGGTTTCTGCTGATTGTAAGACGAAGGGTAGCTGCATTTGTCCAGAACCGAACAACTCACCCACCACTTTCATTCCATCCAGTAGGTAAACGTTAACAATATCCAATGGGGGATACTTTTCCATGGCTTGCTTAAGTGCATCTTCCAAGCCAATGCGCTCCCCATCGATAATATGCTGCTTGAGACGCTCCTCAATGGGAAGATTTTCATCAACACCCTTATCCCGTTTGGCACTTACCCCTTCAAACATGGTAGTAAGTTCGCCCAAGGGGTCATAAACGCAGACATCTCCTTCAAATTTACGTTCGTCGTAAATTAGGTGGCGACAAACTTCTTGGTGCTTCTCCTCAATCTTGGACAGGGGTAAAATTTTGTTAGCACTCACGATAGCTGCATCCATTCCCACCGCCATACATTCGTGGAGGAACATGGAGTTGAGTACTATCCGTGCGGCGGGATTTAAGCCAAAGGAAACATTGGAAACACCCAAAACTACGTGACATCCTGGTAATTCTTGACGAATGCGACGGATGGCTTCAATGGTAGCTTTACCATTTTCCCTATCTTCCTCAATCCCCGTAGAAATTGGTAGAGCTAAGGTGTCAAAAAATATCTCATGGGCGGGTATACCATATTCTAAAGCTTGGCGATAGGCACGTTGAGCGATCGCAAATTTTTTCTCGGCTGTCCGCGCCATACCATCTTCATCGATAGTACCAATGACTACCCCAGCACCATATTTCTTGGCTAATTCCAACACCTTCAAAAAGCGGGGTTCCCCATCTTCGTAGTTGGTGGAGTTAAGCAAACATTTACCCCCAGCAACCTTTAAGCCAGCCTCCATTTTCTCCCATTCCGTGGAGTCTAGCATTAAGGGAAGGGTAATATTATTTACTAGGCGGGAAGCTAACTCGTGCATATCGCGCACGCCATCCCGTCCCACATAATCCACGTTCACATCCAGGATGTGGGCACCTTCCTTAACTTGCGCCCTACCCATAGATACCAGTCCGTCCCAGTCTTCATCGTTCAACATGGTACGGCATTTCTTGGAACCACTGGCATTTAATCTTTCGCCAATAATCAAGAAAGAATTATCTTGGTCATATGGTTGAGTACCATAAATAGAAGCCGCCGCCGCTTCCAATTCCGGTTCCCTTACCTTTGGTGTTAAATCCTGGGCAATTTCTGCCAATGCTTGAATGTGTTCCGGACGTGTCCCACAGCAACCCCCAATCACTTGGACACCTAAATCTTCGATGAAATGCATTAAATTCATCCGTAATTCCATCGGGGTCAATTTGTAATGTGCTTGACCACCGACATTCTCCGGTAAACCCGCATTGGGAATACAGGAAACAATAAATGGCGAATGCTCCGATAGATACTTAATATGTGGCTTCATCAAATCGGGACCAGTGGCACAGTTTAACCCCAAAATATCAATATTATAGGGTGACAAAATCGTCACCACCGCGCTGATTTCCGTACCCACCAACATTGTCCCCATCGTTTCCATTGTGACAGAAACCATTAACGGACGGCGATCGCCTTTTTTGGCAAATACTTCCTCAATGGCGTTGAGTGCAGCTTTAATTTGCAATACATCCTGACAGGTTTCCACCAGGAATAGATCCACCCCACCATCAAATAAAGCCTCAGCTTGCTCTACATAGGCGTTTTTCAGGGTGTCAAAGTCAATGTGACCCAAAGTAGGTAATTTAGTCCCTGGTCCCATAGAACCGGCCACAAACCGGGGCTTTTCTGGGGTAGAAAATTCCGCCACCACTTTTTTCGCTAACTCAGCAGCAGTTTTATTCAAATAATAAGCTTGGTCAGCCAGGTCATATTCTGCTAAAACAACGGATGTACCGCCAAAGGTATCGGTTTCAATTACATCCGCACCCGCAGCCAAGAAACCCCGGTGTACTGTTGCTACTGCTTCCGGCTTGGTGTGAACCAGATATTCATTACAACCTTCGTATTCTGGGCCACCAAAATCCTCAGCCGTGAGATTTTGGACTTGGAGATTAGTTCCCATAGCGCCATCAAACACTAAAACCGGACGCTGCGGACTATTGAGACGTTCTAAAAAAGGATAAGTCATATTTTCCCAAGCAAATTTAAATTATTGTGGTGATTTTCGACTTAAGACTTAATTTACTATTTTGTAAAATATCTTGACATAATAATTTTTTTGATTACAACTATTTATCTGTAAAGTTTAGGTAAAAAATGAACTGCGATGCTCCCTCCAAGAGCCGCCCCAAGGGCGATTGCTCTGTAATTTCCAGGGTTAGCGATCGCAGAAATTCCCAAATTTATTGATAAAGTGAAGGAGTGATGAAGTAGGGGCACGGCATCAGTAAGATAATTCTATAAGCCAAAAGAATTGACCACGCCGTGCCCATCCCCTTGATCAGGTCACGGCGTGGTTAATATTATTACAGATGGAACAATATTTCCACGGACAAAGGGCACGGCGTGGTGAATATTATCGCAGATGAAACAATATCTCCACGGGCAAAGGGCACGGCGTGGTTAAGATTATTGCAGATGAAACAATATCTCCACGGGCAAAGGGCACGGCGTGGTTAATATTATTGCAGATGAAACAATATCTCGGATGCCGTGCCCCTACAGCTCATTACTTCATCATCCCATCACCCCATTACCCCATCATCCCATTATCGAGATTGCGCCCTTTCCCCATAACGCAAGAGCTTTTCTATGGCAATCAGCCGATTTTCCCACACCTTGACTTGATAGGGATTCTTCTCACCATGTACCCGCATCCAAATGCGGAATCGCGATTGGAAACGAGCCAAGGTAGCTCTTGCTGCAACTATATTGCTCTGCTTCGGTTCTGCGGCTAATTTAGTCAAAATATTTTCTAAACTTTTGGCCTGGGATTTAAAGGTTGATAGGGTATTTCCAGGTAAGTTTAGTTGCTTATTTTCCTCTACTAATTGCCATTCTTTCTGCAAAGCACCATAGCGAATGGCTGCGGTTTGAAAAGGCTGACGGTAAGCTATAGGTTCGTTTTTGCTCCCCACAGATGCACCTTGGGTACTACTAAAAACTTTTTGCAAGTCGCTGTGTAAGTTCTCTGCTGCAAACAGAGCATAACCGTTTACAGGTAAATCCCTGACTAACTGAATTTGATCCACTGCTCCCAAGGTAGGTAAGGAAAGTAAACGAATCCCCGGAACTAATAAGCTAGAACCTAATTTACTCGCAGCAATCCAAGGTTTGGCGAGTCGCTGAAAACGGATGGTATCTAGGGCATAAGTCATAGGTACAATCATGTCTACATCCCCGCGTTTTGCCCACACTTCCCAATCTTGTTGCAATTTTTGAATCCTTTCCCGTTCTGGTAAGGGGAAAACAGCGGCAGACAAAATTAATTTGGGGTTTTTCTTTCGTAATCTTTCTGAAACTTGAGCGACAAAATTATCGACTTGCTGGGTACGAAACTCTGTCCACTTTTGCCACATTTGCCGCTGTCTGGGGGTAATATTAATGGGATCTACCCCTGTTAATTGTCTAAATTTAGACCTTGATGCCGCTCCATAACCGTAAGTTTGCCCCCTAGCCGGATCTTGGAATGGATAGCGAATATAGTCTAACTGCAAGCCATCCACTTGATAGCGAGTGACTATTTCTTCGTAAAGGTCGAGTAAATACTTTTGTACCTGAGGATTTGCCGGGTCAAAAAATGGCTTTTTCTTTCCTTTAGGAATCATCCTACCTTGACGATCGCGGTTTGCCCAAGTTGGATGGGCGGCTAATACTGGCCCTGGATAATTACTAGGTAGGTTAAGCAATTTATTATGGTTACGATTGCCTGCGGCAAATACCCACACCCAAGCGTGTAATTCCATACCCCTAGCCTTGGCTAGTTTAACTGCTGCTGCGAGGGGGTCCCAACCACGAATTAAGGGATTTTTTTGGGGCGCGACTTTGCTGGGATAAATAGTGTAACTAGCATTTAATGTTTCAAAGAATACCGTATTAATTCCAGATTGTGCCATGCGATCGAATATTTTGGCTAATCCCTGTTCGCTACCCGCACGGACGATGGTTCCTCGATCCAACCACATTGCTCGAATTTCTGGTTGTGCTAATCGGCGATCGATGGGAAATTCCTGTAATAAGGATGCTTTAGCCATTAACCACTGTTGCCGTGCTTGAGCATACCTCTTTTGTGCTACTAATTGGGGCAAGTTATTGGCTATTTGCTTTGCCCGTGACAGTGCTTTCTGGGTGCTAGCTGATATGGTTCCAGGTTTAACACTGGCAAACCGCACCGGCTGTGCTTTGCTCAAAATGGGATTATTAGCGATCGCTCCAGGATTAGCAGCTTGAGCCGCAAGATGGGAACTTTCCACCCGTCCAATCAAACTTTTCAATTCTTGTTGCAGAGTAACGGCTTCTGCACGGCTAATGGGTTTCCCAGAATTGGGGCGCACATCTAAGCGTACCCTTTCTTGTAACTGGTCAATATCTTCTTCTGACTTGCGGATGGGGACAGGGGGAATAGCTCTGGGTATGGGAGCAAATGCGGTTTGGCGGGGAGTAACTGAACCTGGTGCATTTGTGTTTCTGGAAGTAACAGAGGGGGGAGGCGGTGATGTGGGTGTGTTTGTCACCTCTGGTTTTCTTTCAGTTACTTTTGATACCTGACTACTCCGTTTTTGGGTAGAACTGGGCAGTTTAGCTAGTTGGGTAGAGCATTGAGAATTAGCTCCTGCAATTATTTTGGGAGCAGTTTTAGCCCGAGTTTGATAGCGTTTCAGGGTGGCTTGTAACCAAGCAGTATCTAAATCTGCTGCTGCTACTTGATCTATTCCCCAACGCCATCCAAACAAGGTAGAGCGGGAAGTTGCAACCACCGCAGCCGAATTATCTTCAGAGTTCCAAACCGCAGCCGCTTTACCTGTGATCCCATTGGGGACAACAACACCGCCACTGACTTTGCCGAATAGCTGGCTATTGCCTGCCCACCGTTGGGTTTTAATTGGCGATCGCTCTAATTTTTGCGGACTACTGAGACTAAATCCCCAATAACCACCCAATAGGGATTGCATTAATTGTCGCACCCCTGGAGAAGATAAACTAGCTGTAGGACCGCTAGCAATTAAACGTCCACCCTTACCCATCCATTCTTCTAGAGCGATCGCCTGGGTTGGTGTTAATGTTTCTACATTGGGGAGAAATACCACCCTGCGATCGCCCCAATCAGCCATCCTTCTAATATTATTCAGAGGAATCACGCAATATTTCACCCCGGCTGCTTGCAACCGTTTGCTAATTCCTTGCCATTGCTGGGTATTTTCTGGAGTTTGAATAATGCTTAATACAGGTTGGTTGTCTGCTGCTGATGCAGGCACAATGTGGCAAAAACTAACCAGCAATAACTGTAACTTAAAAATAAAACATCCTGCTTTTTGTAGCTTTAATGTTTGATTTTTAGCGTTGACTTTCTGTTTTGCCACTATTATCTCCTGTGTTGTTGAATCATACAGTTTTCAGTTATTTTATAAAGATTTTGACAAGTATTTATGAGTTTTTTTAAAATTGGGAATCCCAATTTAAATGATTAATTTTATAAATGATGTTTTATGATGCAGATAGAGCCGATATACAGGTTTTGATAAATTCTTCTACCCCTGCAACTGGGAATATTTTTGTATGCAGTTGACGGGATACTTCTTCAACATTTATATCATCTAAAAATACCAATTCTCCATGTTTGAGCATTACCGTTGGCAATAAAATTCCATCACCTAATTGTTGCCCTTGTAGCTTGGTAATTAAATCATAACCTGTGAGTAAACCAGTGACTGTAATATTTTGTCCCCAATAATCACTTGATAAGGCGCGCATATTCACCTCCAACCCAGAAACACGATTTAAGCGTTCTAGGATCGGTTGAAATGCTCGCTCCACAGCATTACCCACTACCCAGGTAAATTTCCGGGGTGGCACCTGCTCCGGTAATAATTGATTGGCAGCATCTATAAATTGCTGAATAAACAACCGAATAGAACCAACCCCATTATCAATTTGGGGATAGTCTTCATATTCAGATTCACATGGCAAATCCTCACCAGCAATTAAAAACCATTCATCCGCTAACCAGGCAAAAGTGGAACCAAATTGTTGGCGAAATTCCTGCTGTAGCGATCGCACTTGGTCAATCACTTCTAAAGCTTTTTCCCTAGTTACAGGTATCAATTCATCCTCTTGGGGACGAAACTTGGTTAACCCCACCGGCACCACTGCCACCGACGCTACCGCAGGCACTTCACCTCTATGGAATGACGCTAAGTCACGTAGGGTTTGTTCCAGATAAATGCCATCATTGATACTAGGACACAACACAACTTGTGCGTGAATTTGCAGTCTTCTCTCTTGGAACCACTCCAGTTGGGACAAGATTTGGGCAGCGCGGGGATTTTTCAACAATCTGGTACGTACTTCCGGTTCTGTAGCATGAACAGAAACATATAAGGGAGACAAACGCATTTGCTCAATGCGCTGCCATTCCCTTGACGGTAAATTAGTCAAGGTAAGATAAGAGCCATATAAAAAGCTCAATCGGTAATCATCATCCTTGAAATACAGACTTTCTCGCTTTCCTGGTGGTTGTTGATCGATAAAACAAAACGGACAACGGTTATTACATTGAATCAAACCGTCAAACAAAGCTGTTTCAAATTCCAACCCCAAATCATCATCATAGTCCTTCTCAATCTCTATGTGATGTATTTTACCAGCTTCATCCAATACTTCTAATTCCAACACCTCATCAGCGCACAGGAATTGATAATCAATTAAATCCCGTGGTTGGCTACCGTTAATACTGACAATTGCATCTCCAGGGGTAAATCCAACCTCAGCGGCGATAGAATCCGGTAGTACTTGAGAAATGCGAGCAGGACTAATCATGGGGAGTGTGGGGAGGAGGGGAGGAGTGAAGCAGGGAAGGAGTGAAGCAGGGAAGGAGGGAAAGAGTAGGGGCGGGGTTTCCCCGCCCGGAGTGAAGGAGTGAAGGAGTAGGGGCGGGGTTTCCCCGCCCGGAGTGAAGGAGTGAAGGAGTGAAAGAGTAGGGGCGGGGTTTCCCCGCCCGGAGTGAAAGAGTAGGGGCGCTGCGGCTTGCGCCCAAGAGGGAAATGTTAATTACGAATTATGAATTATGAATTACGAATTACCTATTAGTTGTGTGCCAATGGCACCTAAAATAACCACACCAAATATAAGTCTATACCACACAAACACCCATATACTTCTAGTTTGCAGAAAGCGCAGCAACCAATCAATTGCTAGGTAAGAAAAGATAGCCGATGAAATTACTCCAGCAATTAGAGTGACTATTCCAGCATCTCCAATTCCGGTGGATAATAAATCTTTTAGTTCCACCAAGCCAGAGAGGGTAATGGCAGGAATACCCAGCAGAAAAGAAAAGCGGGCGGCTGTTTCCCTCTCTAAACCCATAAACAATCCCCCCGTTAAGGTAGAACCAGAACGAGAAGAACCTGGAACTAGGGCTAAAGCCTGAGCAAATCCCATCAGGATACCATCGTTCATCCCCAGTGTGTCAAAACCGCGCTTGCGTTGACCCATTTTTTCTGCTAAACCCATTAGTAAGGACATAAAAATAGATGCGATCGCAATTGCTCCCATACTCCGTAAATTAGCATCATAAAACTGAGAAAAAAAGCTTTTAATTAACAATCCCAAAAATACGATGGGAAGGGTACCGATGGCAATTCCCAAAGCAATACGAAAGTTATTATCTTGATAGTCGGAACGAGCTATTGCACTGGTAGCTCCCTTAATCACTTCCATCAACAAACCCCAAAAATACCAGAGAATAGCGGCAATACTACCCAACTGAATTACGGCGGTAAAAGCTACTCCCGGATCTCCCCAGCCTAACATCACTGGTACTGCTTTTAAATGGGCAGTGCTGCTGATAGGCAGAAACTCTGTAGCTCCTTGCACAAAGCCAAGGAAAATGGCTTGCCACACATTCATTCCAGAAGCGACATTAGCGGTAGCATCTGTTTGGCTCAAAGCTGGTATAGGGGATACCGCCACAGATATGACGGTGGATGTTGCCGTTAAAAGTACGAATAGTTGACGTTTTGATAGAACCATTTATCTGTGAAGCTCAACAAAAGGGAACAGGGAATCGAGAATGAAGAACAAGGAATAGTAACTTTCATGTGTTCTTCTGTATGCAGTTCATAATAGATGCATCAAATATTACCTGATGTTTTTTGTCAGATAACCATTGTTTCATAAGCATTACACTTTACACTACCCCAAAATACACTTGGGAGAATTTGTAGCATATATCGCTCTCATAGCAAGCAGAGGAGTGAGGGAAGTGTGGGGAGTGTGGGGAGTGTGGGGAGTGTGGGGAGTGTGGGGAGTGTGGGGAGTGTGGGGAGTGTGGGGAGTGTGGGAGTGAAAGAATTAAACCGTCAACTGTCAACCAACAACCAACAACCAACAACCACCAACCATCACCTCATCACTCTCCAACTTTACATTGACAGCACAGAGATTTCCGGGTCAGACAATATTCCTGTATAATCAAAATGCCCCCGGGGGGGATTTTGTGGTGTGGTATCTTGAATAAAGTTAAGTTAAGTTAAGTAACAAATATTAAAATTTTGGTTAACAACACCTTGTCTTCCTACGCTCCTAGTAAATCCTCAGTCCAAGCCTTTGAACTACGCCAAAGAACCGAATTCTCATGGTGGAGTAAATTACTCGCTCAACAAACTTGGTTGGTATTCGCCGCAGCAGTTTTCCTAGTATCCGTGCCAGTATTTATTGAAGCACCATTAGTGCGATCGCTACCCTGGATGAGTTTAGGATTAACAGCCGGTTGGGTATGGTTAAGCCTCTCATTAATGTCACGTCCCGCAACATATGCTTGGGGAGATGTGCTATATGGATTTAGTTGGAGTTGGTTAGCTGGTGGTATTTACTGGGGTTGGTTGCGTTGGGAACCCCTATGGCATTTACCAGTAGAATCCATTGGTTTGCCATTTGTGTTGTGGTTTTTGTTAACCAAGAATTGGGGAAAGATAGGTAATTGGTTTTATTTGGGTTCTTTACTGGGTACAGTTGTTACCGACATCTATTTTTATCTGGTAGATTTGATGCCTTATTGGCGACAAATTATGAGAGTAGAGCCAGAAACCATCGCGCCAATTTTACAAAAAGCATTGTTACAAGTACAAACGCCTTGGGGCGAATCATGGGCACTGATACTTGGCTTAGTGTTGTTGACAGTGGGTATACTTCCTTTAAGCACTGGTAAGCAGCATTGGTACGCCTTTAGTGGAGCGGTTCTGAGTACCATCTTGGTAGATAGTCTATTTTTATTGGCAGCAATTGTAGCTTAACTCTCTGGTAGCCGGTTTATCCCCTTAAGCCCTTTGGTGACAAGCTGTTTGAAGATCTATTTTTCACATTTTTGCATAAAATTACTGTCAACCCAGGCAATCGTAAATATGGCGTTGCTGATTTGAAGTATGAATACGGGTGTAGAGAGGTTGCAGTGCAACGTCTCTACAAGGGTTTTGGAATCATGCAACATAATTTTCATACATGGATTCAGCAACGCCGTAAATATTATGGACACCCAAACCTCAGGAAGCAGGTTGAGGTATTTCACTTAAGCTGTATATTAGTTTCTGATGACTGCTGTGTGTTTATCAAGCAATCAGCTATAAGCATAAGGTTGAAGGTAAAGGATGTAGAAGTAACAAAAATTCATATAAACCAAGGATAAAGCTATTGGGTTTTGATTAATCCAATGGATCTCCTAATGACCAATATTTGGTAAACGATGGAGAAACAATATACCGTTGGTTTGTTTGATAGAAAATTTCTGCAATTCCCTTGTTTGGCTGCTACAATTTTTCGGGTATGAGGACTCATACCAAATGTTGTAACCCAATGCTCCCGGCTGAAAGCTGATATTTCAGTTTGATGGAAAGAGGTAGAAAATAGTGAAGCATTTAGCGCGTTTATTAACAGTATTTAGTTTATTAGTTGGTTTTTGTGGATGGTTTGCCGCACCACCAATAGCCCAAGCTGCCAATTTACAGAGTTTGACTTTACCATCAGTCTCTATTTTGGCGGTTGAAGGTGAAGCAACACGGCGGAATCGAGCCGATGATAAGTTGGCAGATGTATATGGTGACAAAATCGATTTGAATAACACTAATGTGCGGGCTTTCCAGAGTTACCGAGGACTGTATCCAACTTTGGCAAGCAAAATTATCAGATATGCTCCCTACGAGAAAGTAGAGGATGTGTTGAATATTCCAGGATTGAGCGAACGCCAACAAAAAATCCTTCAGGGTAATTTAGACAACTTTACAGTCAATCCACCAGAATCTCTCTTTAATGAAGGAGATGATCGCATTAACCCTGGTATTTACAGATAACTGCTTTAGTAGTTCATTTCAATTGATTCTATCCCGCTCCTATTTTCAGGGGTGGGATATTTTATGTATCTGGCTCTTCCGTACTTAGTGGGCTAAAATAGTGAACTACCCCTGGCTAACTTAGTCAGGACTTACGCAATTGTCACAATCGGTGATTGGTGCGCCTCTGTTACAAGCCTGATGACTACGTTCAAATATTCTTGCAGCTAATTTATTAAGACGTAAGAAAGTCGCTTAGTTACTGATAGTTGGATTATTAATTATTAGTATTATCAGCCATTTAATCAAAGAATTAGATTACGAAGAAAGTTTATTCTCAGCAATTTTACTAAGTCAATTAATTTTAATGCGTGGGGTTTTCACAACACAATCAGACCGTCCTTCTATTACTCAAGAAATTCGAGTTGGAAAATGCCAAAATAGCAAAGCCTGCATTTCAAAATTATTAAAATTCCTCAACCCAAATCCGCAGCGTTTAAGTAGGTTTAATTTATCCTGGAGGCTGTCAACGTTTTTCTTGGTAGGATGAATGATAATGATTTGATTCATCCTTTCTCTCCCATCCACTACCTTGCCTCAAACAGATATTCCCCACCAATTTGATGTTCTCGTAATCGGTGCTGGTGCAGCCGGTTTATATACGGCTCTGTGTATCCCCAATCACCTGCGAGTCGGCTTAATTACCAAAGAAACCGTTTCTTTATCTGCTAGTGATTGGGCACAAGGAGGTATTGCAGCGGCAGTAGGTCCTGAAGATTCCCCCAGTCTCCACGTTGCAGATACCCTGAAAGCAGGTGCAGGTTTGTGCTCCCGCACCGCAGTTGAATTTATTGCCCACCACGCTCCTAGCTGCATTCAATCTTTAGTAGAATTGGGGGTAGCTTTTGACCGTCACGATGGTAATTTAGCACTTACCTTAGAAGCAGCCCATTCCCGTCACCGGGTTCTCCATGCGGCTGATACTACAGGTAGGGAAGTAACTACTACTCTCACCGCTCAAGTATTGAAACGCCAGAACATTCAGGTAATTCAACAAGCTTTGGCTTTAAATCTATGGTTGTCACCACAAACCCAACACTGCCAAGGCATTAGCCTGTTTTATCAAGGTCAAATTCGCACTATTCAAGCCGGTGTAGTCATTTTAGCCACAGGGGGAGGGGGACAAGTATTTGCCCAAACCACCAATCCAACTGTGAGTACGGGAGATGGAGTCGCCCTAGCATGGCGGGCAGGAGCCATACTCAGAGACTTAGAATTTGTTCAATTTCATCCCACAGCTTTGACCAAACCTGGTGCCGATCGCTTTTTAATTAGCGAAGCTGTGCGGGGAGAAGGGGCACATTTGATTGATGATACAGGGCGGCGTTTTGTCTTTGACTACCACAAGGATGGGGAACTGGCTCCCAGAGATGTGGTTAGTCGAGCCATTTTCACTCATTTACAACGTACATCCACTGAACCCGCCACGGCCCATGTCTGGTTGGATATGCGTCCCATCCCCCCCGAAAAAATTCGTCACCGCTTTCCCAATATTATTCAAGTTTGTCAACGGTGGGGTGTTGATGTCTTCTCTGAACCCATTCCCGTAGCTCCAGCAGCCCACTATTGGATGGGAGGTATTGCGACAGATTTAAATAACCACACTAATATCCCTGGTTTATACGCTGTGGGAGAAACAGCAAGTACAGGAGTACATGGAGCCAATCGCCTTGCTAGCAATTCTCTCCTCGAATGCATTGTCTTTGGGGCACAAATGGCTAACCTCAAATTGCCAAACTTACCACCATCTGATGTACCCATACCAATGGTTAGGGAATTAGATATATCTGAAGAACAATGGCAAAAACAACAGCAACAACTACAAGAACTAAGGCAAAATCTACCACGCCTAGTCTGGCAAAGTGCTGGCATTTGTCGTCAACAGGCAGGATTAGCAGCTGCTATTTCCACTATCAAATCTTGGCAGCAGGATTTTGCTAACTTACCTTTAAGTAAATGTTTATTTGCCCTCAGCCCCCAAGAAACTATTAATTTGGCTTCACCAGATATGGCAAGTAAATTGCAGTTATGGGCTGAAACTCGGAATTTACTAGATATAGCTTACTTGATTCTTAACAGTGCTCTTTTTAGAACCGAAAGTCGTGGGGGACACTACCGTACAGACTATCCTCACACAGAAAGTTCTTGGCAAGTTCATACCTTAGTCCAGGAATATAACTGGTGGAAATCCCCGAAAATCACAGATTAAATTATTTGGTTGCCATAGATACCAGTAGTTTTGCTACCCAGCAAAACAGCAACAATAAAGTACAAATTTCTAATCAATGATTTTGTTATCGAGTGCCGCTACCATGCCAACTATCAGGAGCACCATAGTTGGGAGGATTGTATTCACAGTTTAATGGTGTCTGAAAACCATTGTATTGTAAATCTAGACCATTCATCCGAATATTTACGGAATTATGATTCGTAATATTATTCATGCAACTAACCTGTAAGTTACTCAAAATATTCGTTGTTTCGATAATTGTCGGTGCTATCAGGGATAATCCGACAGAAAGCATCATAAAACCTGTAAATTTGCAGCTATGACCCATTATGCTCTTCATATTTTTCCTTTTTATCAAAATTTAGATATATTATTTCGTCAAAAATATGCATTTCCTAGAGGTAAAAGAGATGAAATTTCCGTGTTTAACCGGGTGAATACTAAGGTACAAACTAGTGTCAATAGATGAGGATACCGAATAAAACAGTTCTCATGACTTATAAATATCCCCCTGAAATCGGATAAATGTTTGTTTTTTCACAAAAACTTAATTTTTGTTTCAGTAAATTCTACATAGTTTTTTTTTAAAAGACAAAAAAAATAAGCTTATATATATAGGAAAGTTTTTTCTTTTTAATAAAAATAAATATTTTTCCGTAATACTCCTAGTTTAATATCAAGTTAGGTTAAGTTTTTGTAAAGAATTTTTATAAAATCTCGAATTATATGAATAAACTCAGAATATATGAAAATAGCAGTAGATACATCTATCTTATGGATAATATATTTGGAGGAAAAGGTTAAAGGGTAAGGGTTAAAGGTTTTTTCTTCCACCTTTTCCCCTTGCTCTTTCCCTCTTCCCCTTCGGACAAAACATGATGTCCAGTCCCCATATGCTTATACCAATTCTATGTAAAGTTGCGCCAAATAGATTTTGTAGAGACGTTGCAGTGCAACGTCTCTACAATCGATATAAATTACATTTTTATACAGAAACCGTATTAGTACTATATGGGTTACACCTAGCCTCGAAGCGTTAAGGGAGATCAAGCAAACTCAAAGCAGTTCTTCCCAGAATGTTTTGCACGATACATTGCCGCATCCGCTTGTTGGATGAGAATATCTGCATTGCTACTATTGATTGGGTATATACTAATACCTATACTTGCGGATATAGTAGCTGTATTTATATCTAAGATAATAGGCTTTGTAATAACTGAGAGTAGCTTTTCAGCCACTTGAGTCACTATTTTTATATCAGGAATTGCTCTTAAGATAATAGTAAATTCGTCACCACCTAAACGGGAGACAGTATCACTAGTACGCAAAGTATTATTTAGACGTTGAGCAACAGTTACCAGCAAGCGATCGCCCATTTCGTGACCAAAGGTATCATTGACTTGTTTAAAACCATCTAAATCAATAAATAAGACTGCCAACAAGGATTTGTTTTGGGCTGACCATTCCAGAGATTCCTGGAGTTGTTCTAAGAAATATTTGCGATTGGCAAGTCCAGTCAAAGGGTCGTGGTAAGCTAGGTATCGTAGGCGATCTTCTTGAGCTTTTAATTCATAGTTAGAACGAAATAATTCATCTGCCTTGCGCTTCAAATTTTCTTCCCTCAGTTTACGCTCAGTAATATCTCTGATAATCCCTATGAGAAATAAATTACCTGCTGCATCTTTATGGAGCGATCGCTTAGTGGCAATTAAATAGGTTTGACCAGTGGCATTGGTAAATTCTTCTTCATCCTCCTGGGGATATTGATTTTGAAACACCAATTTATCCCGAGCGCGAAATATATCAGCTTCCTGTTTTGGGAAAAAATCATAGTCGGATCTTTCCAGTAAATCAATTTTGGGATAACCAATCAATTGGCAATAAGCATCATTGACAACAATCCACTGATGCTTTTCATTTTTGACAAAAATTGGATCGGGAATAGTATTAATCAATTCATCTAAAAACTCTTTGGAGCGTTTCAATCCTTCTTGTATCTGAGTTATTTGATACGTTATGGCAACAGCAGAGCCACAAAATGTGAGAAAAGCAGGTACAAGAGGCAACCACCAACCAAGAATAAATGCTAAATAGGCACTACTTGTTAACAAGCAACTAGAAAATATAATCCTGAAGGTACTAGTACTGAGATTTTGGATTTGCCAAATTGTAATTGCCCCCAAATAAGCCCAGCCAAAAATCCATAACCATTCCATTGGTTCAGACCAAACCTTGAGCAAAGGTCTTTCTTTACGGGCAGCAGAAATTAATTCACTAATAAAATAAGCTTGTAGCTCCACTCCAGTTATACCCTTAACTTTACCCATCACCATGCCGGAGTTTGGAGTCAGAACAAAATCTTGAATACTTGTAGCTGTAGAGCCAATTAAAACAATCCGATCTTGAAAAAATTGACCCGGAACTTTATTTGCTAATACATCCCGCAATGATACTTTGCGAAAACCACAAGTACCTGGGTGAGATTTTCTACAGCCATACTTGGGGAAGTTAGATAAAATTTGGTACCCTCTGTTGTCTTCCTTTACATAACCACCATCATTGGGCTGAAAACGGCGAAACACAGCCTTACCAAGTTGTAAATACCTATGGTTATTAGCTGCTGGATGGGGTTTAATCCCTTCTTTTGCTAGATATAACTTTGCTAGCTTGAAGGCAAAACTTTCATGTCTCTGCTTATTAATATGCCAATATAAAGAGTTGCGACGAACTTTACCATCAATATCATACAGGAGATTATTAAAACCAACTTGATGGCGTTGACTGAGTATTGGTGGCGGTAAAACCCTAGCATTGCTTTGGGTAGCCAATAGTTCAATCCCAATTAAATTGGGTGTGGATTGATAAACTTGTTGTAATTGCTGATGACCAGGTTCTACAGCCAAATCTCGATAAAGATGTAAACCAATAGCCCGTGGTTTGTCGAGTTTGATTTTTTTGATTAATTTTGCCAGTACCTTGTCCTGAATTGGCCAAGAACCAATTTGTCGTAAAGAAGGTTCATCAATCACTACAAGTGTAATTCTATCTTTGGGGACTTCTGCTGGACGCAAGCGAAAAAATTGATCCAACATAGCCAACTCTATATATTGCAGCAATCCAAAGTAACGCAATATAAAAATAAATATTGCCACACTAGAGGCTGTAATTAATTCTCTTTTTCTGCCTGCAAATGATTGTTTCAATTGCAACCAAGATCTAAATACATTTTTGCCTAGCTGCTCACTCATTCCCATTACCTGCTTAATTGCAGTATTTTCACGGGTATTCACTGGTAAAAATTTTTATATTATACGTTTGTAATGGATGATCGCTAATTATAAATTATTACTATAGCAAGCCAGAATAATTTGTGAGAGGGAGAAATGGGCTGAAATATTTATCAATCAATGCTTCTTGTCAAGTGAAGTCAGAAGGAAGAGGGTTTGAGCGGAAAAATCATCAGAGGTGCCTTAACTTGAAAATGGTTGTTAGTTGTTAGTTATTTGGCTTGGGAAAAGGTTAATGTAATAAAGGTTTGTTGTATAATCGGTTTCTTATTGAATGCGGTGCGTCAGGACAAGGAAAAAGTCATTAACGCACCCTGAGTTAAAAATTATGAAAACTACTGGAAATAGTCCGGGAAATTCTTAAATTCCTGGGGTCCTTTATAACCAGAAACTTCGGCGAGTTTCTTGAGTGGTTGTACGTTGGGGTACTGTTTACCATTAATTATCCAGGTGGGGTAACCTTTAATATTAGCTGCTTTACATACATCAGGAGCAGCATTTTTACCCCGAGGATCGCATTCAATAATATTTAGTTCTGCCGTAGCTTCCTTACCAAACAATTGCTTTTGTTCGTGGCAATGGGGACACCACCAAGCGGCATATTTTTTCGCACCTATTTTTTTCAGATGACGAGCCAACTCTATTTCTGATTCCCCAGAAGTAGTAGCAATTTCCCAACCTATTCCCTGTGTGGGTTGTCCTGTGGGAGTAGGAGTAGTGGGTAAACCAGCATTGGGGTTGTTGATATTGGCGTATATCCCTAGGGTGCCAATCAAAGTGATCATACCCACTACAATGGCGGTAAAGAAAATTTGTCCAATGTCTTCCCAAGTACGACCAATGATGGTAAGAACTAGCATACTCAGGGAAAATAAAGCTGAAGCAATACAATAAGGACAAACTGCTTGGATGTTAACTGCTAGCACATACATCAAGTAGCCACTAAAGACAGTCATGGCTATGGCACCTGATAGTAGCAATAACCAAGTTAAATTTTCGATTTTTTGACGCTGTTCTTTATTATTTTCTGCCTTGAATGCTAGGGGTGCCAAAGCAAATATTACCATACCAGCGTATGCCAAGAAGCCAAACAAAGCCAATGGTTGACCAAAAACTGTGGCCCAAGGGCTGGAAAGTACATCTTTACAGCCTTTAGTACCAGCTTCGACCACACAAGCGGCTTGACCTCCGGTTAATTTTTCAAAGGTGAGGTAAGCTGTTGTCAAAGCACCACAAGTAGCGATCGCGGCAATAATAAACCGCGACCATTTATGAATCCAGGGAGTAGAACGACGGCGAATCATAAAAAGGTAATTAAATATTGAGCAATTGGTAATTGGTTCATAGGGTAGAAGAATATTGATAATGCTTCACTTCCAGTCACCATCACCTATTACTACCCATCACCCATTCACCATTCCGTAGCTAAGAGTGTAGCTTTAATGAGGAAGTAGATTGACTACCCTCTGGCGTATTCCAGCTTTGGTGTGCTGCTTCTACAAATTGATTAACACGATTGGGATCAATGGGTAGTTCGCGACGACCGTGACGTTTCAGAGAACTGGAAACAATTACACCATCTGCCGCTTGCATCAGTTTAGCAATATTTTCCCAACTCGCTCCACTTCCAATCAATACTGGGGTACCTTTGGCGGCACTGGAAGCTAATTCCAAGTCTTCCTGAGTTGGAGGACTACCCGTTGCCCAACCAGATAAAATTACCGCATCTGCCAAACCCCGTTCAATGGTATCTTGCACTGCATTGGTCAGATTAATTGCACCTAAGGGTCGTGCGTGCTTAACTAGGACATCAGCCATAATTTTGACATCACTACCTAATTCCCGCCGGTAGCGTAGTAATTGATGTGCCTCTCCTTCAATTAATCCCTGATCCGTTGCCATGACACCATTAAACACATTCACCCGAATGAATTGTGCCTCGACACAACTGGCGATCGCCAATCCACTTTGAGCATCGTTCCGCAAGACGTTAAGACCAATAGGTATTGTTACCAAGCTTTGTATCTGTTGTACGATCACAGTCATGGCACTAACCACTGCCGGGTCTACTTGTTTTTTGGTAAATGGCGCGTCAAAAAAATTTTCGACAATAATTCCGTCTACTCCTCCACTGGCTAAGGCTGTAGCTTCTTGCTCCGCACGATCTATAACTGCTTTGAGATTACCTCCCCAACGAGGTGAGGTGGGAAGTGGTAGTAAGTGGACCACTCCAATTATTGGTGTTCTGGTTTTAAATACTTGATATAAGTCCACGTCTTTTAGCTATGAGGGAAGAATGCATGATTTTTAATTTGTATCAGGAATTGGGATTAGTTAACACTCCTAGCTAGGCTCCCACCTTGAGCTGGAAACCTTTTGAGCGTTTCTAATGTCTGGCTTGTGTACTATCAGTCTGTTCTTCCATTTCCACAAATTTTGGATTGGTTGCTTGATTACCTCCCCCTTGGGATGGAATTTTGCTTCAAAGCTCCCATAAGATATGTTAAGATAAAACCTGGCTATTAAGAGGAGTTTGCTACTCGCAAAAAGTAGCATCAGGGGAATTTTTTTCCTTGATCGATGCTTTTGAGTGAGGAACTTGTTTGAACCTGAGATTTTTTTCCAGGTCGAGTCAAAGCGATAAGGTTTTATTACCGCCTTTCAGGCGTTGCGCCAGCGCGTTTTTCCTGAGGGTTACAACTTCTCTACATAGGCCACTGGCACTTGGTAAACAACCAAAAAATTCTCAGTAGTGATTTGTGCTACTTGGAATTATTGGTTAAGGTTGTCACAAGTGTCCGACCTAGGGCTAGTTCCCACAGGGTAGATTGAAAACGCGGACGCTGTGGTAATATAAATTGCCGAAGCGCGATATTAAAAAATATTAAGTGTCTAATTTACCCAAAGACGCTGGAATTTTTCTCTGACAAAGATATTAGTAAGAATATCATAGCATGACCTTAATATTAAATAGGGTGATTGCTCTTATTGGGTGCAAATGGCAGAGGAGAATATTAAGTTAGTAGGTCTGGACTGACACCAAGTTTCCAGAGATATCAGCTGTAGCTGAAACTTAATAACTAATCAATGAGGAAAAGTGGAAAATCATTTCTTTAGATATGGGTGACAAGCCAACAATTGCCATTTCTCACCTGGGTTGTGAAAAAAATCGTGTTGATACAGAGCATATGCTAGGTCTGCTGGTAGAAGCAGGTTATGGCGTAGATAACAATGAAGATTTAGCAGATTATGTAATTGTTAATACTTGTAGCTTTATTGAAGCAGCAAGGGAAGAATCTGTCAGGACTTTAGTGGAGCTGGCAGAAGCAGATAAGAAAATTGTCATTACTGGCTGCATGGCACAGCACTTTCAGGAGCAGCTATTAGAGGAGTTGCCGGAGGCGGTGGCAGTAGTTGGTACTGGCGATTATCAAAAAATAGTCAATGTGATTGAACGGGCAGAGAAAGGAGAGCGAGTCAAACAAATAAGTAATCAGCCAACTTATATAGCTGATGAAACTATTCCTCGCTACAGGACGACAACTGAAGGAGTCGCTTACCTGAGGGTCGCAGAAGGATGTGATTATAGTTGTGCTTTTTGTATTATTCCCCATTTGCGAGGAAAACAGCGATCGCGGACTATTGAATCCATTGTTGCCGAGGCAGAACAACTAGCCGCTCAAGGGGTACAGGAGATAGTTCTGATTTCCCAGATTACTACCAACTATGGCTTAGATATTTACGGCAAACCCAAATTAGGGGAACTACTGCGGGCGTTAGGGAAAGTAAATGTCCCTTGGATTCGGATGCACTATGCCTATCCCACAGGATTAACACCAGATGTACTGGCTGCCATCAAAGAAACCCCCAACGTCCTTCCTTATTTAGATTTGCCCTTACAACATTCCCATCCCGAAGTGCTGCGGGCAATGAATCGTCCTTGGCAAGGGCGAGTCAATGACTCGGTGATTGAGGGAATTAAGGCAGCATTGCCAGAAGCAGTTTTACGGACAACCTTTATTGTTGGTTTTCCAGGAGAGACAGAAAAACATTTTCAGCATTTGTTGCAATTTGTCCAACATCACCAATTTGACCATGTTGGTGTGTTCACTTTTTCTTCAGAGGAGGGAACAGCTGCATATGATTTACCTCACCAACTGCCTCAAGAAGTAATGGATGAACGGCGAGATGCCTTAATGACAGTACAACAGCCGATTTCTCTGCGGAAAAACCTCCAGGAAGTAGGCAAAGTAGTGGATGTACTGATTGAACAGGAAAATCCCCGCACAGGAGAGTTAATTGGTCGTTCCGGTAGGTTTGCCCCAGAAGTTGACGGACAGGTATATGTCCAAGGTGAAGTCAAATTGGGAACCATCGTACCAGTAGCGATCGCCAATGCGGATACCTATGACCTCTATGGTCGAGTAATCCAGAAATAAATTGTTGGTTGTGAAACATTTCACCACTAATTAATCACAGCCAACTAACCCCAAATCAAAATTAAACTAACTACATTAGGAGACTTGATGAACCTTTCGTTCCAAGAATTAGGCCTTTCCCAAGAACGCGCTCAACAATTAGAAAAACTAGGCTTTACTGAGCCAACTAATATCCAACAGCAAGCAATTCCCCATTTATTAAGTGGACGTGATGTAGTTGGACAATCACAAACTGGTACTGGTAAAACAGCAGCATTCTCCCTGCCGATTTTGGAACGGTTAGATGTGAAGCACAGGGCAGTACAGGCTTTAATTTTGGCCCCTACTCGGGAATTGGCGATCCAAGTCCATAGTGCCATCTCCAACTTCATTGGTAGACAAGGATTACGGGTTTTAGCAACTTATGGCGGTCAATCAATTGACCGCCAAATTATGCAACTCAAGCGGGGAGTGCATGTAGTTGTGGGCACACCAGGAAGGGTAATTGACTTACTCGATAGGGGTTGTCTGAAGCTAGATTCTGTGGAGTGGTTTGTTTTAGATGAAGCCGATGAAATGTTAAGTATGGGCTTCATTGACGATGTGGAGAAAATTTTGTCTCAAGCTCCCGCAGAAAGACAGACAGCTTTATTCTCAGCAACTATGCCCCCTTCAATTCGGCAATTGGTGAATAAATTCTTAAACTCACCAGTCACCGTTACCGTACAACAGCCCAAAGCTGCACCCAACAAAATTAACCAGTTAGCATATCTAATTCCTCGCCACTGGACAAAAGCCAGGGCATTACAACCAATTCTGGAAATGGAAGATCCAGAAACTGCAATTATCTTTGTCCGTACTCGTCGTACAGCAGCAGAACTGACCAATCAGTTACAAACTGCTGGCCACAGTGTGGATGAATACCACGGCGATTTATCCCAACAGGCCAGAGAACGTCTATTAAAGAGGTTCCGCAATCGCCAAGTGCGTTGGGTGGTAGCCACGGATATTGCCGCACGGGGATTAGATGTGAGCGAACTATCCCATGTGATTAATTTTGACTTACCCGATAGCCCAGAAACCTACGTACACCGAATTGGTCGTACAGGTAGGGCTGGGAATGAAGGTACTGCTATTTCTTTGGTACAACCTTTTGAACGGCGCAAACAGCAGTCCTTTGAGCGTCACGTGCGTCAAAGTTGGCAGGTACTATCCATTCCTACCAGGGCACAAATTGAAACACGGCAACTGGAAAAATTACAAACTCAAGTCCGGGAAACTCTGACTGGGGAAAGACTGGCATCCTTTTTACCCATTGTCAGCGAACTCAGCGAACAATATGATGCCCATGCTATTGCTGCTGCGGCTCTACAAATGGCTTATGACCAAACCCGTCCATCTTGGTTACAAGCCGACGAAATTCCTGAAGAACAGATGAGTAAGCCCAAATTACGCAATGGTCGCCGTTCATCTTCTGGCTCTCGCCAACGTTCTTCTGACGGAGACAGAAGACCATCTCCCAAACCAAAACTGCGGACATCCCGTCGTGAAGTATCCACCTCTTCCAGCAAAAACCTAGATTCCACTGGTGCCAACAGCTAAGGAATTAGTTCAGTGCTGATCACGTGTGATAGTCTGGATAATCTTGATTTACGTGGGTTAACCAGGCTTGTCAACCGTGACCTTGATATTCTCAACAAATTTACAGAATTTAGCTGGCTATCAAGAATTCAGAAGAAAAGTAATCATAAAAACTTCTTATGCATTCAGGTAGCAGCTAGTATTCTCCAATAATTAATCGGTTAACTCAAAATTATCAAGTCAAGGTAAACATGGAAAAAGCTGAAATTAACCAGGTTTACAAATATTTAAAATAAAAAAGATAAATTTTTTTGCAATAGCAAGAGCTGCTGAAAAGCCCACACTGTAAGCTTGCGCGACTTGTGGGAGTATGTCACATAACTGATTTAGATCCCTAATTTATTTAATTAAGTTGGGGATATTGTTTTTTAGGCTGCTATACAAAACTTGGTTAAACTTATCGGGTAAAGGAAATAAACAATGATGCAAGAATAATGTGATCGGGAGTAGGGGTAACCCTTGTGGTTACCCAGGAGTAGGGTAACTAGACTTCTTGCAGAAGTCGGGAACTCTTAACATTGCCTGTTCCTTGTTGCCTACCTCTTGTAAAAGGCAATTTTGCAACAGGTCTACTATCTTGATTTGCAAACACTTTTCATCAGATAATTATTCTATGACAGATTTTTGGACAACGGTACTGGAATTTTCCCAAACTACTGCTACCAGGGTGGGAAAACAATTAATGCAAGATTTTGGGCAAGTACAAGCTACACGCAAAGCTGATGGTAGTTTAGTAACCCGTGCAGATAAATGGGCGGATCGGGAAATCCGAGATGCGATCACAGCAAATTTTCCCAGCTATGGAATCCTCACAGAAGAAGGAGAGCAAGTATTTTCAGGGAAGGAATGGTGTTGGGTAGTTGACCCTTTAGACGGCACAACTAACTTTACAAGAGGTATCCCTATCTGGTCAATTTCTATGGGTTTATTGTATGAAGGGGTACCAGTATTTGGTTATGTCTACTTACCACCACTAAATGAGACTTTTCATGGCTTCTGGGAAGGTACATCTGGCTTAAAAACACCTATGGGAGCCTTCCGCAATCATCACCCCATACATACCAGTAACGACGCTCCCAGCCAAGATCGTTTTTTCAATCTTTGTTCCCGCAGTACAAGGGTAATGCGAACAAACTTTCCTTGTAAAATTCGGATGTTGGGTGTTGCTAGTTATAACTTCCTCACCGTTGCCAATGGTGCCGTATTGGGTTGTCTAGAAGCAACACCAAAAGTATGGGATATTGCTGCTTCTTGGCCAATCGTGCAAGCTGCGGGGGGTGTGTGGGTATCCCTCGGTTCGGAACCATTTCCATTATCACCAAAGACAGATTATAGCGATCGCTCTTTTCCTTCCCTGATAGTTAGTCGCAAGGAGTTATTGCCTACGTTCACTCCATTTTTATCTTGACACTCTCCGGGCTAAAGCCAGGTCAATTCTACAATCAAGAATTAAGAATGAAGAATTTAGAATTATTTTTCTTCATTGTGAATTCTAAATTCTAAATTCCATTGTATCCGCACCTGTTTTCAACAAGACTATCCTTCAACCTTTAGTGGTAAGGAGACAGTAAAAGTAGAACCTAATCCCACCTCGCTTTGAACTGTAATATCTCCCCCCATCATCTGACAAAAATAACGGCTAATTGCTAAACCTAATCCCGTACCACCGTACTTTTTAGTTGTGGTAGCATCTCCTTGGGTAAAGGGTTGAAATAGTCGTTCCTGTTGTTGATCTGACATACCAATGCCCGTATCACTGACAGTAAAAACAATAGTACTCTCTGAGCCATTTCTTGATAGATCCATATTGTCGATTTTCACTATCAGACAGACTTTTCCATTGGTTGTAAATTTAGCCGCGTTACTCAGTAGATTTAACAGTACTTGCCGCATTCTTGTTTGATCGGCGTACATAGTTCCTAATTGTGGATCGCAATCTAACTCCAAACAGTTACCATTTTGCTCCATTGCTGATTTGACCGTCAAAACTAGATTATTAATCAAAGTTTTGACATCAAATGTCTCTGGATATAGAGTCATCTTCCCGGCTTCAATTTTGGACAAGTCGAGAATATCGTTGATTAACTCCAATAAATGTTTGCCTGCTGTATTAATTGTTTCTAAATCCGTCGCAAAATCCCCAGATAATCCTAAATCAGCAGCATCATCCTGTAACAATTGACTCAAACCAATGACAGCATTGAGCGGTGTACGTAGTTCGTGGCTGACATTGGCTAAAAATTGACTCTTGGTTTTACTGGCAGCTTCTGCTTCTTCTTTGGCTTGTTGCAGTTCCTGGGTGCGCTGGGATACTCTCTCAATCAGACGATTGAGGGATTTGGCTAATAAGCCAATTTCATCATCCGTAGTTACAGGCGCTCGCAAATCGAAATTCGATTTCTTGGCTACCTGCTCGGCAATTTGAGTTACCGTAATCACAGGCTCGGCGATCGCTCGTGAAGTTCGCCATGCTACCAGTGCTGCGATGGCTACGGAGAGCAACATACTCAAAATAGAGATTAATCTCTCAACTAGTTTGGCTTCTTCTAATTCTCTAGCCCTTTTCCATTGACGATTTTCGGCAGATTGTAAAATTTTATCTAACTTTGCTGACAACTGTTCCAATTGCATGGCTGTATTGCCACCCATAATTGCCAGCAATTTTGACTGTTGTTGGGATAGTTCCTGAGACTGCTGAGTTTTTTGCTCAACCTCTGCCAATATGGGCTGAATTTGCACAACGTAGCTCTCTAAGTTTTGAGCATAATTTTCTAATAAAGCCCTTAAAATTCCTTGGTTGGCAGCTAACTCTTTAGGATGGCGGTTAATAAATTTGGCTATTTGGGGCTGTAATTCTTTGGCTTTCTCAATGTGCAAGAAAAATTTCTTTTTCTTGGTAGACAGTCGGATTGGATTGTTTAATACAGCAGGGAAATTAGCACTATGCAGTTGTGCCTCAGCTACTGCGTTTTGGTAGCTAGCTAGGAGTTGCGTTTGTTGTTGGGCGCGCTGAAACTCCCTAGTTTCTTTCCCTCGATAGAAATTGGCAGTTACTAACCCAGTTAGAGAGCCAAAAAATCCAATGCCAATTGCTAAAAAGTAACCATAACCTATCTTTTGATGAATACGCCAAGAACTGGCTTTCAATTTCCGACTAGATGGAAATTCGATGGTAGGAAGTTCGTCCGTCGAGGGCTGCTCGGCTGACATATCTTGAGTTTCTAAATTGTTGTCAACAGCGGTTGGCTTTCGAGTTAGCATCCCTCAAATCTCCTTGCCCTCCCGCAAAAGTTACCACATCTTCACTCAGCTATTAAAGAAGATTGACTACTGATTCACAAATTTATAATATTTTTTTTATAAATCAAGCAAATAACTGCTCCAAAATTAGTTTGATTCCATTGCTCATATTCAACCATTTTTGATGTCAATGTTAAATTAACACAGTACTAATGTACCATCAGGAATCGATTCCTAGATATGGTATTGTACCAACATTTTGCGGACTGATAAATGTAGATGCCAAAACAGCTAAGGCAGTTCCAAGTTATAAAATACCCAATTACTCTGGGTTTTGTCCAAAATATATTTGATCGAGCTGGGTATTTGATTTTTTTGATCTCCCTAAGGTTGAGTCAGCGTAGCATAAATACTTGCTTAATTCATCCCCATGATAGCGAAAACCTCCAAGGACGACCAGAATTGGTCATTTGCATTTATGCCTGGTGTCTGGAGGTAGAAAATTAAGTTAATTTTAGTTTGACTTTCTCCCCATCATTGATTAAGTGATGGGGAAAAAAGGATGTACCCATCCGATGATGGCTACATTAGATCGTTACTAAGCGATCGCAGTAGGTTGTTTTTTACTAGCAGCTGACTTCAACAATTCTGCCTTATCGGTACGCTCCCAAGGCAAATCTAAATCATTCCGCCCAAAATGACCGTAAGCCGCGACGTCCTGATAAAAACGTCCGCCTCGTTCATTGGGTAGATTGCATAAGTTAAAGGTGTGAATAATTCCAGCAGGGCGCAGTTCAAAATTCTCTTGAACTAATTCTAGTAGAACTTTGTCATCCACTGTACCAGTGCCAAAGGTTTCCACCAAAATACTTACTGGTTTAGCAACACCAATGGCGTAACTCAGTTGGACTTCACATTTTTGAGCTAAACCTGCTGCCACAATATTCTTAGCGACATAGCGGCAAGCATAGGCAGCAGAACGGTCTACCTTTGTGGGGTCCTTACCGGAGAAAGCACCACCACCATGACGGGAATAGCCACCATAGGTGTCAACAATAATCTTCCTACCAGTCAAACCAGCATCGCCCTGGGGACCACCAACTACAAACTTACCGGTGGGGTTGACAAAGTAACGTGTTTTAGAATCTGGCTTAATTTCCAGATCACCAAACACTGGTTCAACTACCTGAGACCATAGGTCTTCCTTAATCTTTGCCTGTACTCCTGCATCATCCTTAATATCCCCAATGGTAGCAGTATGCTGGGTAGAAATTAAGATGGTATCAATCCCAACAGGTCGTCCATCTTCATAAACCACAGAAACCTGGGTTTTACCATCAGGACGGAGGTATGGTAGCTCGCCAGTTTTACGAACTGCTGCTAATCGACGAGCAATGCGATGGGCAAGGCTAATGGGCAAAGGCATCATCTCTGGTGTTTCGTTACAAGCGAAGCCAAACATAATGCCTTGGTCGCCAGCACCAATTTTATCGAACATTTCATCGCTCGACTCTTGGCGGGTCTCATGGGCACTGTCTACCCCTTGGGCAATATCAGGAGATTGTTGGTCTAAAGCAATGAGAATACTAGCACTGTTGGCAGAAAAGCCATTATCGGCATCTACATAGCCGATTTCAGCAATTTTCTGGCGGGCAATGTCAATATAATTGACATTAGCTTTAGTGGTAATTTCACCGGTAATTAAAACCAAACCAGTGTTAACTACAACCTCAGCTGCCACCCGGCTGGTGGGGTCTTGCGCTAAGACGGTATCGAGAATGGTGTCAGAAATTTGATCGCAGACTTTATCTGGATGCCCTTCTGTCACTGACTCGGAGGTAAAGAGATAACGATTAGACAAATTGTATTCCTCCTGGTGAAAAATGTTGGGCTGGCTAAATTTTTACATCTAGTTCAGCAATCTTCATCTGGAATCAAATCATAACAATATTTTTACAACTAACAGTTATTGTTTTTTTATCTTCATCAAAATTGTTAGATTTCTAGGTAATATTTTGAAAATAAATGAAATTTATGATATGCACACCTCTTAGGAGAACATTATCTGGTAAGAGTTTTCTATCTTTAATGGAGTAATAACTATACTAAATAGCCAAAAAATTAGGTAAATTAGGCTAAACTTAGTCGAAATTTTGGGTATACTCGGTATATAAGTCGAAAACCAAGACTAATTACTCAAAGGTTCCCAAACCTTAATTATTCTCCCGAAGGCAGTTGAAGGTTTGACAATCCCATAAGCCAAGTTATGTAAAAAAGTAGGGTACTCATAAATAGGTACCCCCCCATTACGATTGTCAATAAAATATTGTTATCTTATGCTTTGAGTGCTAACTTCGCTTCTTGGGATGTTAGCTGCTCATAGGTAGAACGCATCTTTAAGCCTGTCAAAACCTGGAATAGACCAGTTCCATTGTTGGAACCAGGATACTCGCGGTGTTGTAGCAATAAATGGGTCATCTCACCTTGATATTTGGTAGATGTATTGCTGAGATGGGTTTCGATGTAAATTACCTCTTCCAGGTTATCAAACTGGCCATCAACCTCTAATACAGATACGTAGCGACCATAGTATACATCGGAACCATAGTACATTTGCATACCAGGGTAAGAACAAGTCAGTTTCCGTCCACAAGGAGTCCACTGAATTGTCGAACCTTGGTCAAATAGATACACTGGCTCAAAATCTTCTTTGTCTTCCCGTTGCAGCATCCGCACCCGCAATACTTTGCGCTCGGTATCGTTTTTAATCAAGTTGGTGGGCAGTACTTGGAGAACTACATCCGCAAACTCTCTTTGTGGTTCTATATACTTCTGGAAATCAGGTTTGCGAGAGTTGATTGCCGCTAGAACATCTTCATAGCGGTGACCCCTTTCTGCCATATCCCGTTGAATTTTCCAGGCGATTTTGACTTCATCACTAATATCTAAATAAACGCTGAAGTCTAGTAATTCTCGAACCCGTTCGTCATATAAAGGATGTAGCCCTTCAACCACGATAATATGATTTGGTTCTACCCGTTCTGGCGGATCGATTGCACCAGTTTCGTGGTTATAGATTGGCTTATCAATTCCTTGACCATTTTTGAGCATTTTGATTTGCTCGTACATCAAATCAAAATTGTTAGCTCTGGGGTCTAGTGCAGTAATTCCAGTTTCTTTGCGCTGTTTGCGATCTAAGGAGTGATAATCATCCAAACAGATCACTGTCATTAGCTCTTCGCCAAATAAGTCTATCAGGCGACGCAAAAATGTAGATTTACCACAACCTGAGTCCCCGGCTACTCCTATTAGTACAACCCTTTCCGGCGTATTTGTCATATATCTCCTCTTAAATGCTAAAAAAATGAGTCACGACTCGCACTACCCAGAGCACCTTTCGTGGGCACGGGGTTGCTTGTCAATCAATATTTTTTTCAACTAGCAGTTTTGCAGCCAGGGGGTTGACCCCGTTGGTTTATCCTGCGTTATCCCTACCCAGCACCAGCAATTAGAATAATTATGAGTCAGCTTTTGGTAGTATCTGCCACTCATCACCACTATAATTAGTCTGTTACTGCTAAGTATTTAATCCTAGTGATACATTGGATTTTAACAGAAGGGGTTATTCTATTACAAGGCATTATCCAATCTATTTAGATTGAGGTTGAAGGGTAATGACAAAGTAATATTTGCGATCGCAAGATATTCTCTGAATAACGTCGAGTTTTTCTGGGGAAAATCCCAGTTATCTTTAAAATAAGATATGATATTACCCTGTCTTGTGCAGTTTTATTTGAGACTAGGCAATATAGCTTGCAATCGGTTGCTCTCCTAACATACAGGTAATATATAGGTAATAAGTAACTTCTAGGTTGAAAAAATCATCGGTATAAAAATTAGCCTTAACATAAGTTGATAGCCACATCTAGGTAAACTGTATAGGGAGGTTGACATATGTTTCACATCAAGTGAAACTTAATTGTAGTTGCTAATATCACGTCTCCCTCGCTATGGATAATTGATAACATCATCACCTAGTCATGGATTAATTCATAAACAGGATATAAAAGTCCCTAACTCTGTTCTAACTCAGGACTAACGCCTTTCCCTGGGGAAATAACTAGCTAGACCATAAAAATGAGTGATAACTGTTGGGTATTTTCCAAGGTTTACCTTTCCCAGATAACTAGTAGTCTGTCAATTTTCAATTGACGGGTAAATCGAAAAGGGTAAGGGAAAAGGGAAATCGAAAAGCAGTGAAAACTATCCATCAAGATAAACTTGAGGTGGTACTAGTTGGTAGGAGCGAAGTAAAGCTATCTCTGACTTGGTGATAGTAGTGCATAAAAAAACTAAATTGACTCACTATTAACATTCTCCAAAAGGCTAATCCTGTAACTTAATAGGTGAACAGGTGTGTGTATTGCTATGCCTATACATCTTTGGCGAGTGTACTGAGCAAGGTATTGGCAAAAAAAATTCCTTATTTCCAAGTAACTCAGCTTTGTGTTACCGAAATTCGGTAAACTGAAGCTTATACTTGGTAAGGATTTTTTTGAATTAGGTTAAGTAAATTTGGAGTGGTAGAAGGAA
Organism: Calothrix sp. MO_192.B10; assembly: GCA_030065055.1. Taxonomy (GTDB): domain Bacteria; phylum Cyanobacteriota; class Cyanobacteriia; order Cyanobacteriales; family Nostocaceae; genus Calothrix_A. Next base: position 5,171 of record JASJDS010000098.1, on the reverse strand, counting down.
TGTACAATCAAGGTGCCGTTGAGGGTGCTGCCAACACAGAATCAGGTAGCCGTGTCTTCGTCTACGAAGTGGTGGGTCTGCGTCAGAGCGAAGAAACTGCTCAAATCAACTACCCTATTCGTAAAAGTGGCAGTGTGTTCATCAGAGTGCCTTACAACCGCATGAACCAAGAAATGCGACGTATTACTCGTCTGGGTGGCACTATTGTTAGCATCCAGCCCATGAGTTCTCTACAGGCGAATGGTACAAGCACATCTGCTGCGTTTGCAAACAATAAAGGCGATGGTAATGCCACACCTGTCAGTACTACGAGTGACAAAAAAGGCAACACCATGACTCAAGCACAACCAAAGAAAGGTGCAAAAGCTAATGTTCCTGTCAACATTTACCGTCCTAACAACCCCTACATAGGTAAATGTATTTCTAATGAACCGTTAGTTGGTGAAAATGGAATTGGTATTGTTCAACATATTAAGTTTGACATCTCCGGCGGGGATTTAAAGTACGTAGAGGGGCAGAGTATTGGTATTATCCCACCAGGAGTAGATAAAAACGGTAAGCCAGAGAAACTCAGACTCTACTCCATTGCTTCTACCCGCCATGGTGATGATGTTGACGATAAGACAGTATCTCTGTGCGTGCGTCAGTTAGAATACAAGCACCCAGAAAGTGGTGAAACAGTGTATGGTGTTTGTTCTACCTATTTGTGTCATCTAGAACCAGGAGCAGATGTTAAGATTACTGGTCCTGTGGGTAAGGAAATGTTATTACCCGATGACCCGGATGCTAAGGTGATTATGATGGCTACGGGAACTGGTATTGCACCCATGCGGACTTATTTATGGCGGATGTTTAAAGATGCAGAACGAGCTGCCAATCCAGAATATCAGTTTAAGGGTTTTGCCTGGTTAATTTTTGGTGTACCAACTACTCCCAATATCTTGTATAAGGAAGAGTTGGAAGAAATTCAACAAAAGTATGCCGATAACTTCCGTCTCACCTATGCCATTAGCCGGGAACAAAAGAATCCCCAAGGTGGCAGAATGTATATTCAAGATAGGGTAGCAGAACACGCAGATGAATTGTGGCAATTAATCAAAGATGAGAAAACCCACACCTACATTTGTGGTTTGCGAGGAATGGAAGGTGGCATTGATGAGGCTTTAAGTGCTGCTGCTGCGAAGGAAGGTGTAAACTGGAGTGATTATCAAAAGCAACTCAAAAAAGCTCATCGTTGGCATGTGGAAACATACTAAGACTAAAGTTTAGTTAGGCTTAGTAAAAAAAATTAATCTAATCCTGGTAGGGTGGGCGTTGCCCACCCTACAATTGTTATTGGTTGTTTTTGGTATAAATTGAGGCTTTATTTGTGGGCATTAAGTTGGGAATCTTAGGATTAGGTACTGTTGGCACGGGTACAGTGGAGTTACTATCAGATGGCACTGGAAGGCATCCCTTACTGTCAGAAATAGAGATATATCGGGTGGGAGTCCGCTCCTTAGATAAACCCAGGCAAGTTACATTACCAGATAGTGTCATCACAACCGATCTAGAATCCATTGTCACCGATCCTCAGGTGGATATTGTGGTGGAATTAATGGGGGGATTGGAGCCTGCGCGATCGCTAATTCTCAAGGCTATTCAATGTGGCAAACACGTGGTAACTGCAAATAAAGCTGTAATTTCTCGGTTTGGGGATGAGATTTTCACCGCCGCCAACCAAGCAGGGGTATATGTGATGTTGGAAGCTGCCGTTGGTGGTGGAATTCCGGTGGTTCGTCCTTTGAAACAGTCTTTGAGTGTCAACCGTATTAATACGGTAACTGGTATTGTTAATGGTACAACCAACTATATTTTGACACGGATGCGTTCAGAAGGTGGTAACTTCGATGATGTTTTAGCTGATGCCCAACGTTTGGGTTATGCGGAAGCCGATCCCACCGCTGATGTGGATGGTTTAGATGCTGCGGATAAAATTGCCATTCTTGCTTCCTTAGCCTTTGATGGGCGGATTAAACTGGAAGATGTTTATTGTGAGGGGATTCGTCAAGTTAGCAAGACAGATATTGCCTATGCTGATAAATTGGGTTTTGTGATTAAATTACTAGCGATCGCTCACCAAGACAATTTATCTGCTCCATTATCAGTGAGGGTACATCCAACCTTAGTACCCACAGACCATCCCTTAGCCAGTATTAACGGCGTTTATAACGCCATTCTGGTGGAAGGAGAACCCATTGGACAGGTAATGTTCTTTGGTCCCGGTGCTGGTGCGGGAGCAACTGCTAGTGCCGTATGTTCAGATATTCTCAATTTAGTAGCAGAGCTGAAACTTAGCACCGAAAACGCCAATCCTCTGTTAACTTGTAGGCATCATGACTACAGTCAAATAGCACCCATAGAAGAACTTGTCACCAGATTTTACGCCCGTTTTCTCACCAAAGACCAACCGGGGGTAATTGGGAAATTAGGTACTTGTTTTGGTAAATATGGGGTGAGTTTAGAATCGGTGGTGCAAACTGGATTCCAGGGAGAGCTAGCAGAGATTGTGGTTGTTACCCACGATGTACGGGAAGGGGATTTTAGGCAAGCATTGGCAGAAATACGCAGTTTGGATCCAATACATAGTATTCCCAGTCTGTTACGAGTACTTTAGTTGAGTCAATACTACTCGGTGGATGCCTGCTTGAACTCAAAATTTGGTTTGGGGACAAGGTTAAAGGGTAAGGGTTAAAGGTTTTTTCTTTCCCTTTTCCCCTGAACCGACAAATATAGCACTACGCATTTAGGGCGTGGACATTTCTAAATTCTGAAACCCTTTGATAGCTTGCTGTTCCCTGTTAAGAGTTCCCTGTTCCCTAGCACGTAGTGCTTTGAGAGTTAAGTAACAGGGTGTTAAGTAAGAGTTTGGTATAAAGTGCTCATCTATGGCTTAATTTGGTTAAACACCTTTTTAGTCTTCATCAAATAATCAAGATGACTAATACCAATTCTGACGATCGCAATTCTTCCCCATCAAGAAATTTGGGGTTTGATGAATTCATTGCGATTTTTGTCGCTTTTACTACCATTGGGGCAATTATGTGGTGGTCATTATCTCGACAAACCACTGGCTGGCAATTTAGTAAGTTGCCGTCTACCACACCGACACCTTCCGTGTCCCCTACATCCTCTATTTCCGATTTACAAGGTTCTTTATTCCCCACTCCTGCTCCTACAGCTACTCCTACTCCTATCACCGGTGGTGAAAAGGATAAGGACTCTACTGGAATAGGAGGCATAGCAGGGACAGCAGGAATCGCAGGAATCGCAGGGGGTGTATCTAGTATTATTGGCTCTCAAAATGGGAATGTCCCTCCCCAGGATACATCTCCATCAACTTCATCCCCTGTTGGGCCATCAGCAGTAGTCCCGGTTCCATCACCTACCTCACCCGGAGAAACTCCTGACTCAACTGCAACAACTCCTGCCTCACCCGAAACAACTCCTAGTAATCAGAAATCAATCATTCCCCCTCCCATTGTCTTTCCTGATACAGAGAATTTTTGGGGAAAGCGTTTTATCGATGTTCTTTCAAAACGAGAAAATCGCCTGATAGAAGGGTTTTCTGATTACACTTTTCGACCCAATGAGCCTATTAACAGGGCACAATTCGCTGCCATGTTACAAAAAGCTATTGATAAACCAGTTCCTGAAAAAGCATTAAATTTTAAAGATGTGGCTGAAGATTTTTGGGGGAAAAAAGCCATCCAAAAAGGTATTGACACTGGATTTTTAAAAGGCTATCCCGATCAAAACTTTAAACCCGATCAAAGAATTCCCCGAGTACAAGTTTTAGTTGCCCTTGCCAGTGGCTTAAATCTCCCCATTCCTGACAATCCAGAGAAAGTTATCAGCATTTATAAAGATGCCAAAGATATTCCTAATTACGCCATTGGTAAAGTCGCAGCAGCTACTATGAATCAGCTAGTAGTAGTGGAATCTCCCGAACAACAACTACTCTTACCGAACAAAGAAGCTACCCGTGGCGAGGCAGCAGTTATGATTTATCAAACCTTAGTACGGATGAACAAATTAGATGCGATTAAATCCCCTAATATAGTACGTCCCAAGAGCGAATCTTAAGAACTCGCCAAAATAAAAGTGGTCAAGGTTTGCTATATACAATTGTCTTGACCACTTTTATTTATTTAGGACTTACGCACTGGTTAGGAGAATGAGGTATTTGAGATTGCTTCCTTGCGTCGCAATGACTGTATGTTGTCTGTGCGTAAGTCGAGTTATTGTCAAAACATCCGTAAATCAGCACGAAATTAGCTGTATATCGAAATTACGGATGCTGAGAACAACTTATTTGTCTTCACCCATAACTTGTGCTTTCAATGTATTAATTTCACTACTTAGCTCTTGTCTTCTTGAAGCATTGAGTAAATAGCGATAGACAAACCACGCAGAATAACCAATACCAATCAACTCAAAGGTTGGTGCCACTAGGGGAATATCATTTAAAGCACCCAAAATAGCAAGGACAACCTTAACAGCAACAACCGCCCCAATAATTAAAGCAACGCTCACTAAGGGCTGTTTGTACTTACCAAAGAAAGTTCCCACATATTCTGGCATCGCGCCTAAAAAGCTAGAAGCTAGCTCTCCATATTTTAGCCACTGCTCTTGAGATTGCATAGGCGGCTGAAGTTTAGTAATTGTTCCTGCTTGGTTATTTATCTCTGGTATTTGTGTCTCTGAAGACTTAGTTCCAATGGATTCTGGTTCTTGCATTTTTGCCTTCCGTTAATTCGACAGTTTATTGACACTCCCACGCCCTACAAGGGCGGGGATTCTTCTTTCAGCGAGCTAACTTAATTTATCCCATCCATTGCTGGCAGTTATTAAACCGTTTAACCGTACAAAATGTACCAATTAACAAGCCTAATTTGGAATAAACCAGAGGTCTATCTCTCCAGAAGCGTTGCTCTCATTTGCTGGAGCGGTTCTCGCGTGCCCCGCGATACCATAAAAGATTTTCCTCGTATTTTCAGCCTGTTAAGACTTACTGTCTGTTTAACGTGTTTTCGACTCACGATGTCCCTAAAATTCCTAGATCAAAGTGCTGCACTATTTCAGCAGAGTTTTCACGATTCTAGAGGAGTTTCACCCCGACTACTTAATTT